>NZ_QUGU01000020.1:0-87975 GCF_003479185.1 Blautia sp. AF17-9LB | reverse complement strand
GGTGTGAGAGGTCGAAAATTCCTCATCAAGAGGAATTTTCTCCTACTCGATTGTAAAAGTATATTATTCTAATAAGCGCAACGGATGCTCCACATACCACAATGGAAATATTATAGCTGAGGAGATTCCGCCGGAATTGCTTTCTTATATGGAAGAAGTATTACCGGAAAAGAAGGAGCTGGATACGGAAATTGTTCTGGATACAATGATAAATGTAAATGAATTTTTGAAGAACTAATGTTCGTATCATATATACAATTTTAAATTTCCATGATATAATATCTCTTACATTTGAGTGTTAATTCGTCCACGTTAGTTTTGCTACTTTTTATCAGTCTATAAAATATCGGGTGGTGAACAGAATTCGTCGAGAGGCATATTCGGCTAAAATCAGAGAATGTGCTTCGACGAATTTCTGACTGATAGACGAACTTTTTTGATATAAAAACCAGGAGGTGCTTTTTTGCAGAATTCACAACAAATATTCAAATTACACTCCGAATACCAGCCTACAGGCGACCAGCCCCAGGCAATCGAAAAACTGGTCAAAGGCTTTCAAGAAGGCAATCAATGCGAGACTTTGCTGGGCGTTACAGGTTCCGGCAAGACCTTTACCATGGCAAATGTTATTGCACAGTTAAATAAGCCAACCTTGATCATAGCGCACAATAAAACACTTGCAGCACAGCTGTACGGTGAGTTTAAGGAATTCTTCCCTGAGAATGCAGTAGAATATTTTGTCTCCTACTACGACTACTACCAGCCGGAGGCTTACGTGCCGTCTTCGGATACGTATATTGCGAAGGACTCTGCGCGGAACGATGAGATTGATAAGCTGCGGCTTTCCGCGACTTCTGCACTGAGTGAGCGGAACGATGTCATTGTGGTTTCCAGTGTTTCGTGTATCTATGGAATCGGAAGCCCGAAGGACTACATGGAGATGATTATTTCGCTCCGCCCGGGAATGGAAAAGGACCGGGACGATGTGATCCGGCAGTTGATTGATATTCAGTATGACCGGAATGATATGGATTTCCACCGCGGTACGTTCCGCGTGCGCGGTGATGTATTGGAGATTTTTCCGGCGGAGGAGACGGACAAGGCGGTGCGCGTCGAGTTCTTCGGGGATGAGATTGACCGTCTGGTGCAGATCGATACGCTGACGGGTGAAATCTTATGTGAACTGAACCACATCGCAATCTTTCCTGCCTCCCACTACGTTGTGCCGATGGACACGATCCTGAAAGCAACAGGCGAGATTGAAAAGGATATGGAAGAGCAGGTGAAGTTCTTCAAGCACGAGGGAAAACTGATCGAGGCCCAGCGCATCGAGGAGCGGACCAATTTTGATATTGAGATGCTCAAAGAAACCGGCATCTGTTCCGGCATCGAAAACTATTCGCGTTACCTCTCCGGATTAAAGCCAGGCGAGCCGCCCTACACACTGATGGACTATTTCGGAGATGATTTCCTCATCATCGTGGATGAGTCGCATAAGACTGTTCCGCAGATCCGCAGCATGTATGCCGGCGACCAGTCGCGGAAATCGACGCTGGTGGACTATGGATTCCGTCTGCCGTCCGCAAAAGACAACCGCCCGTTGAACTTCGGCGAGTTCGAGGACCGGATCGATCAGATCCTCTTCGTATCTGCCACGCCGGGCGACTACGAGGCAGACCACGAGCTGCTGCGCGCCGAACAGATCATCCGCCCGACCGGCCTTCTCGACCCGGATGTCGAGGTGCGCCCGGTGGAGGGACAGATCGACGATCTGATTTCGGAAGTAAAGAAAGAAACTGAAAAACACAACAAAGTTCTCGTGACGACGCTGACGAAGCGTATGGCAGAGGATCTGACCGACTATATGAAAGAGGCCGGCATCCGCGTGCGCTACCTGCACTCCGATATCGACACCCTGGAACGGACCGAGATCATCCGTGATATGCGTCTCGATGTCTTCGATGTGCTCGTCGGCATCAACCTTCTGCGTGAGGGTCTCGACATCCCGGAAATCACACTCGTGGCGATCCTGGATGCCGATAAAGAAGGTTTCCTGCGTTCCGAAACCTCCCTGATCCAGACCATCGGCCGTGCCGCACGAAACAGCGAGGGCCATGTTATCATGTACGCCGATGTGATGACCGATTCCATGCGCCTCGCAATCGACGAGACGAAGCGCCGCCGTGCCCTGCAGGAAGCCTACAACAAAGAACACGGCATCACTCCGACCACCATCAAAAAAGCCGTCCGCGATCTCATCAGCATTTCGAAAGAAGTGGCAAAGACAGAAGAAAAGATGGAAAAAGACCCGGAGTCCATGAGCCGCGAAGAACTGGAAAAACTGATCGGCCAGGTACAGAAACAGATGAAAGCCGCTGCCGCCGAACTCAACTTCGAAATGGCCGCCGAGCTGCGTGACAAAATGATCACACTGAAGAAGAGCCTGGATGACATGGAAGAATAAAAAATCAGAAATAAAAAAGAAGAAAAGAGCATGAAAAAAAGCGTGCCGGAAAAGCGACAGAAAACTTTCCGGCACGCTTTTTTGCGTCCGATTTTGATTCCTTCTTGTTCAGAATTGACGCAAAATAAGAATACCATTATAATATAAAATACGACCAAACGGTCGTATCAAAACGAAAAACACAAAAATAAAAAAGACAACAATAAAAAAATTAATCGCCGAATTTTCTCTTTTTACTGGAGACACTCAGCAGATAGTCGACCGAGCAGTCATAGAACCGTGCAAGCCGGATCACATAGTCGATCGGGATGTCGCGGATTCCTTTTTCGTAGCGGGAATAGACGTCGCGGTTGCATTCGAGCAGGGCAGAAATCTCTTTGATGGTGAGATCCTGATCGATCCGCATATCTTCAATTCTCTGGTATTTCATACGTTGTACCATCCTTTCAGATTCAAACCCATACTACCAAACGGTTGGATGAACAAAGTTAAATCAGATCATATGGTCGCAAATTGGAGAATGGGGCGGGAGAGAGAAACGGCGGGTGAAGACAGCCTGTGCAGAAAACAGAAAAATATGTACGGCAGAAATGGGGGAACGAATGGGAAAAGCAGAAAGAATAGAAATAGAAGATTTTGTCCAGAATATAGTGGAACGGATGGAGACGCCGGAAGCGTTTGAAAAAATGATCAGCCGGGAGGAAGAATGCGAAGCGCAGGGGCGGGAGAGCCGTCTGAGGGATGTGCTGAAGAAAGAATGGCCGGTGGACGAAAAGGGAGAGCGCATCTATCAGATCACTAATATATATGAAGAAAAAGCAGAAGAACTCCTCATTGTAGAACTGTATACCGGCATCCACCTGGAAAACGGAGTCCCGTGCGGGCATTTTACGCTGTATCTCTGCGGGGAGCCGGACGGATGGAAACTCAGCGAAACGCGGATGATGGAATATCTGCAGAATCTGTAAACGAAAAAGCAAAACAGGGAGGACAGGGAGAAGAAAAACTGTCCTCCTGCTTTTGCTGCGGCGGAGACACCGGAAAGTCAGGATCCATACGGCCGCTTCTCATCGCTGATGCCGACCAGATAATCCAGACTGACCTGATACAGCTCCGCCAGACGGATGGCAATGGAGATCGGCAGCTGCCGGACGCCTTTTTCATATCGGGTATACACATCGCGGTTGCAGCCGAGATAGTCGGCAACCTGGCGGATCGTCAGATCGCGGTCCGTGCGCAGATCCTCCAGTCTCTGATATTTCATGATTCATCACCTCTGAGAAAATGCTACTAAATGGTCGTATCGAAATGGCAGAATCCTACCATACGGCTATAGCGCCTTTGAAACAGTAGAATGCAATAAAAAAGAAAAGTCAGATTCCTTTTCAGAAAGAAAACGGTTTATACTTTTTTCACAATTTCTTCATAGAAAAACCGGGAAAAGGTGTTGACAAACAAAAGGCAGAGTGCTATCTTAAGAGCATAGATGTTAGCACTCCACTGAAACGAGTGCTAACAGGACTATACAACAGGAAGGAGCTTATCTTAGTGGATACAGAATTGGATGAAAGAAAAAGAAAAATATTAAAAGCGATCATCCAGACGTATCTGGAAACGGGCGAGCCGGTCGGCTCAAGAACGATTTCCAAATACACGGATTTGAATTTAAGCTCCGCCACAATCCGGAATGAAATGTCCGATCTGGAAGAGATGGGTTACATCTTACAGCCCCACACTTCCGCAGGACGCATTCCTTCCGATAAAGGCTACCGCCTCTATGTAGATGAGCTGATGCGGGAAAAAGAACAGGAAGTTGCAGACATCAAAAACATGGTCATTGAAAAAACAGACCGAATGGAAAAAGTTCTGCAGCAGGTTGTCAAAGTCCTCGCTTCATCTACCAACTATGCAACGTTGATTACAGGACCGGAATATCACAGAAATAAAGTGAAATTCATCCAGCTCTCAAAAGTCAATGAAGAGCAGCTCCTGGCCGTCATCGTCGTAGAAGGCAACCTGGTGAAAAACCAGATGATCGACCTAGACGAGACCATCAACGATGAACAGATATTAAAGCTGAACCTGCTTCTGAACACACAGCTCAATGGCCTGACCATTGAAGAAATCAATCTTGGCATGATCAAGAAGATGAAAGAGCAGGCAGGCATCCACTCCGGCATCATCAGCAAAGTGGTCGATACCGTAGCGGAAGCCATCGCAGTCAGCGAAGAAGATGTGCCGGTGTACACCAGCGGCGCAACCAACATTTTCAAGTACCCTGAGCTTTCCGACAGCAGCAAAGCCAGCCAGCTGATCTCCACATTCGAGGAACGGCAGAAACTGGTCGATATGATCAAAGGAGCTGCCGAGGAGCAGGACGGAGAGGAAAATACCGGTATTCAGGTATACATCGGAAATGAATCTTCGATGGAACCCTTACGGGACTGCAGCGTGGTCACCACCACATACGATATGGGAAACGGTATGCGCGGAACAATCGGTATCGTGGGACCAAAGCGGATGGATTACGAAAATGTGGTAGATAACCTGAAAACATTAAAAGTTCAACTGGACGCCGTCTTCAAAAAGCCGGACACAGGTGAGTAGAAAGGTGGAATGATCAGTGAGCGAAGAAAATAGAAAGAAAGAGGAAACCATGGAAGAACCTACACGCGAGATGGAAAAAGAAACCGGAGCAGAGACCGATCTGCCGGAAACCGAACCGGCTGCGGAGCAGGAAGAAGCAAAGAAAGCAGCAGAGGCAAAAGAAGCGGAAGCTGCAGAAGAAACTGCTGAGGATGGCAAAGAACGAAAGTTCTTCAAAAAGAAAAAAGATAAAAAAGATGAGAAAATCGAAGAGCTGACTGACCGCCTGACCCGTCAGATGGCAGAGTTCGATAACTTCCGCAAACGCACCGAAAAAGAAAAAGCAAATATGTATGCCATTGGAGCAAAAGACATCATCGAGAAGATTCTTCCGGTTGTTGACAGCTTCGAGCGCGGACTTGCAACGGTGGAAAACCCGGAGGAAGATCCGTTCGCAGACGGCATGAATAAAGTATACAAACAGTTTACCACAGCACTCGATGAACTCGGTGTAACCGTGATCGAGGCCGTTGGAAAGGAATTCGATCCGAACCTGCACAACGCAGTGATGCATGTGGAGGATGAGGAAGCCGGCGAGAACATCGTCGTAGAAGAGTTCCTGAAGGGCTACATGTACAAAGGCTCCGTAGTCCGTCACAGTATGGTCAAGGTGGCTAATTAAGCCTTGAAGATAAATAAATAGAAATTAAACCATTTTTTAGCATAATTCATTGAGGAGGAAACAACAATGGGCAAAATTATTGGTATTGACTTAGGAACAACAAACAGCTGTGTAGCCGTTATGGAAGGTGGAAAACCAACCGTTATCGCAAACGCAGAGGGTGAAAGAACAACTCCATCTATCGTAGCATTCACAAAAACAGGTGACCGTCTGGTCGGCGAGCCGGCAAAACGTCAGGCTGTAACAAACGCAGACAGAACCATCCGTTCTATCAAACGTGAGATGGGTACTGACTATAAAGTAGACATCGAAGGAAAGAAATACTCTCCGCAGGAGATCTCCGCTATGATTCTTCAGAAACTGAAAGGTGATGCAGAGAACTACCTTGGTGAGAAAGTAACAGAAGCAGTTATCACAGTTCCGGCTTACTTCAATGACGCACAGCGTCAGGCAACCAAAGATGCCGGTAAAATCGCAGGTCTTGATGTAAAACGTATCATCAACGAGCCTACCGCAGCAGCTCTGGCATACGGACTGGACAACGAAAATGAGCAGAAGATCATGGTATACGACCTTGGCGGCGGTACTTTCGATGTTTCCATCATCGAGATCGGTGACGGCGTTATCGAAGTTCTTTCCACAGCAGGAAACAACCGTCTGGGCGGCGATGACTTCGACCAGAAAGTAACAGATTATATCCTTGCTGAGTTCAAGAAACAGGAAGGCGTAGATCTTTCCAATGATAAAATGGCTCTGCAGAGAATCAGAGAAGCAGCAGAGAAAGCAAAGAAAGAGCTTTCCAGCGCAACTACAACCAACATCAACCTGCCGTTCATCACTGCAACCGCAGATGGCCCGAAACATCTCGATATGAACCTGACAAAGGCTAAATTCGATGAGCTGACCCACGACCTGGTAGAGAAAACCGCAGAGCCGGTACAGAGAGCACTTTCTGATGCAGGCCTTCAGGCATCCGAGCTTTCCAAAGTCCTTCTGGTAGGCGGATCTACCCGTATCCCGGCTGTACAGGATAAAGTAAGACAGCTGACCGGACACGAGCCGAGCAAGAGCCTGAACCCGGATGAGTGCGTAGCACTTGGTGCTTCCGTACAGGGTGGTAAACTTGCAGGAGACGCCGGCGCAGGCGATATCCTTCTTCTGGATGTAACTCCGCTGTCTCTGTCCATCGAGACCATGGGAGGTATTGCAACTCGTCTGATCGAGCGTAACACCACAATCCCGACCAAGAAGAGCCAGATCTTCTCAACAGCAGCAGATAACCAGACAGCAGTAGATATCAACGTAGTACAGGGTGAGCGTCAGTTCGCGAAAGACAACAAATCCCTCGGCCAGTTCCGTCTGGATGGAATTCCGCCAGCAAGAAGAGGCGTTCCGCAGATTGAGGTTACCTTTGATATCGATGCCAACGGTATCGTAAATGTATCTGCAAAAGACCTTGGAACAGGAAAAGAGCAGCACATCACCATCACCGCAGGCTCTAACATGTCCGACAGCGAGATCGACAAAGCAGTCAAAGAAGCTGCTGAGTTCGAGGCTCAGGATAAGAAACGAAAAGAAGCAATCGACGCAAGAAACGATGCAGACTCCATGGTATTCCAGACCGAGAAAGCAATCGAGGAAGTCGGCGACAAGCTTGATGCAAACGACAAAACAGCAGTAGAAGCTGACCTGAACGCACTGAAAGATCTCATTGCAAAATGCAATCCGGAAGAAATGACCGATGCACAGGTAGCTGATCTGAAAGCAGCTCAGGAAAAACTGATGACAAGCGCTCAGAAACTGTTTGCAAAACTGTATGAGCAGCAGGGCGGAGCAGCAGGCGCTGGTGCCGGAACAGCAGGTGCAGGCCCGGATATGGGAAATGCAGGAGCAGCAGGCGGCCATGACGACGATGTCGTAGACGCTGACTACAAAGAGGTTTAATTTTCGGCATGTCACACTCCGTGAAAATACCGACTGTGAGTTGAAACAATAAGTAAATAAACGCAAAAAGCCCTGTGAGGCGAATGTTTGCAGGGGACGGAAAATACATTCCGCCCCCTGTATTTATGCTGGTATTGCTTTCGGAAAAGTGCTATACTGGAGCGTGCGGAAAAACATTTCTGCAAAGATGAAATTTGTGGAACAGAAATGAAAAGGTGAACATAAATGGCAGAAAAAAGAGATTATTACGAGGTCCTCGGCGTAGACCGCGGAGCGGACGATGCAACATTAAAAAAAGCATACCGTAAACTGGCCAAGAAATACCATCCGGATATGAACCCGGGCGACAAAGAGGCCGAGGCAAAATTTAAAGAGGCGACAGAAGCCTATGGCGTGCTGAGTGATCCGGACAAACGGCGTCAGTACGATCAGTTTGGCCACGCTGCATTTGAAAACGGCGGTGGCGGCGCAGGAGCCGGCGGATTCGGCGGCTTCGACTTTGGCGGCGGAGATATGGGTGATATCTTCGGCGATATTTTCGGCGACCTGTTCGGTGGCGGCGGAAGCAGAAGAAGAGCAAACAATGGACCGATGAAGGGAGCAAACCTCCGCGCTGTTGTCCACATTACGTTTGAGGAAGCTGTTTTCGGATGCCAGAAAGAGCTCGAGATCAACCTGAAGGATACCTGTACAACGTGCCACGGAACCGGCGCAAAACCAGGAACTTCACCGGAGACATGCTCCAAATGTAACGGAACTGGTCAGATTACGTACACACAGCAGACCATGTTCGGTTCTGTGAGAAACGTGACGACCTGTCCGGATTGTAACGGAACCGGAAAGATCATTCGCGATAAATGTACCGCATGCCACGGCACGGGCTATACATCCAGCAGAAAACGCATTCAGGTCAACATTCCGGCCGGAATCGACGATGGCCAGAGCATCCGTATCCGTGAAAAAGGCGAGCCGGGTGTAAACGGCGGACCAAGAGGAGATCTGCTTGTCGAGGTTCAGGTAACCCGTCATCCGATCTTCCAGAGACAGGATATGAACATCTTCTCCACCGCACCGATTACATTTGCACAGGCAGCACTCGGCGGTGATGTGAAGATCAGCACCGTTGACGGAGATGTTCTCTATACCGTAAAACCGGGAACTCAGACCGATACCAAGATCCGTCTGAAAGGAAAAGGCGTTCCATCCCTCCGGAACAGCAATGTACGCGGCGATCACTATGTAACACTTGTCGTGCAGACCCCGACCAAGCTGAACGAAAAAGCAAAAGAAGCCCTTCGTGCCTTTGATGAAGCTTGCGGAAACCGTCAGGTGCCAGAAGCAAAAGCAGCCGATGGTGAGAATACCGCAGAACAGCCGAAGAAGAAAAAAGGGTTTATGGATAAGGTGAAGGAAGCGTTTGAGGATATTGATAAATAAAAAATCTATCTGTTTTTGTTCTCATTCGGACAAAATTTCTCACAGACTTGAGCATGTAGAATATGAAAAGTCTTTTCCAACACGCTCTAATATGAAAGAAATAGAAAATATGAGATAAATGAAAAGAAGAACCTGCAGGAGAAACAGGTTCTTCTTTTTTGACAAAATTTAAAAATACAGAATATTCAGAAAATTGCAAATATTGATCTAAATCAAGAGAATGATGAGATGTGAAAAACTGTTCATGATATAATTAACAAAATTGCATAGGAATAAAAAAGATTGATGTTATGTAATGTAAAATAAAAAGGCAGAAAGGAAATAGAGCGGTTGGAAAATGAAAATACAGAAAAACAGGAGTTCTTCAAAACTTATTTAGGTATCAAAAATAAAAATGTGCTGAGCAGTCTGGAACAAATGGCGTATGTCTGGAAGGTGAAAGATAAGGAAGTTATCATTCGAGAAGGGGAACCGCTGCCATGCGTTCCTTTTCTGGTATCGGGCATTGTAAAAGGGTATTGTGAAAGCAAGGGAGATGGAAAAGAGCATGTTTCCTGCTTTGGTTATTTAAAAGGAGACATTGTTGTAGGAATTTCCAATTTATCCGTAAATGTGAAATCACTTTTGACGATAGAATCAATCAGTTCGTGTACCATGCTGTGCGTCCCGATACCAGAATTGTTGAAGTTGATTGAGCAATCGCCGGAAATGATGCGTTTATATAACCGTGCACTCAGCCTTGCATATAAAAAGCTAATTGAACATGAGGATATTGTTGCAAACCACAGGGCAAAGGAACGATATCAATATTTTGTTGATACCTATCGGGATCTGGTAGACGTTGTGAGTAAGAAAGATATCGCTTCCTATCTGCATTTATCGCCGGAGAGTCTGAGCCGTGTCCTGAAAAGCTATAAGGAAGAAAAATAGAAAAACGAATCGAAAAGTGATGCGCGCTGAGCGGAAAAATTTAATCAAATCAAGGAAATCCCTGTTTTCATTGAGGAAAGCAATAAGCAGTGAGGCGGGGAATTGCGTGAATCAGGAGGGGAAAGCCCCTTATAAGAGAGAAGACGGCAGATCTAAAAAAAGCAGATCATAAAGTACAAAAAAGAAATGGAAGGGGAAGAAAAATGGCATTTTTAGATGGAGTAAAAGGAAAAATTTCAAAAGCAGGATATTCAACTATGCAAAAAGCAAAGGATTTGTCGGAGATTACGAAACTGAATATGGCGGTTTCTGAATCAGAGACGAAAATCAATGAAATCTACAGTGAAATAGGATATAAAGTTTACTGTGCATATCGGGAAAATCCGCTGGAAGAAGTCAAAGAGGAAATTGGCCAGATCCGGGAGCTGGAAGAGGCTATGGAAGCATGCAAACTGCAGATCCAGGCAATCAATGCAATGAACAGCTGCCCGCGCTGCGGTGCAAAAATCAAACCGGAAATGATGTTCTGCAGCAGCTGTGGAATGAAACTGCAGAGTGAAGAACAGGAAACGGTGGAAGAAGAACAGGAACGGCCGGCTTTTTGCAGTGAATGCGGAGCACCGCTGGAACCGGATATGAAATTCTGTACGGTTTGTGGACATAAAGTTGACGAGTAAAATCGAGAGCGTGTTTGAAAAAGCAAAGCACAGAAGAGAAGATCAAATCAGACAGCAAAAAGATAAATGATCCAAAATAGGGAGGTGGATTTTGGATCATTTATTGCAAAGAAAAAAGATTTGTGGATAAAAAGGGACAGGAGAGGAAAACAAGTATGAAAAAATGCCCGGTATGTGGAAAAGAGTGGTCAGATGCGACAAGATTTTGCGGAAGCTGTGGAGCAAAACTGGAGGATGGAAATATTGTAGTGCCAGATATAGTGCCGGATGATGGGAAAGAGGAGCAGAGAAAAAAAACAGAGCCGGTCAAACCGAGTGTGAAAAAAACGATAGAACCTGTCAGAACGAAAACGAGGGAAACAGCAGAAAATAAAAAGATAGCAGAAGAAAAAGAAGAAGAAAAAAACACAGCTGAACGTAAAAGAGCAGAATACAATAAATCGGACGCCGTGCTGCCGGTAAAACGCAGAAAAAAAGGATGGAAAATTGCGACAGCACTTGGCCTGACTGCAATAGTGGCAGTCGGAGCAGTAGTTTTCTGTGTGAAGTCCGGGGAAAACATGGAACACCCATTTGTAGAATTATATGGGGACAGTTATGAAATTCTCACGAAAGAAAAACTGGGACATACCATAACCATTACAGACAATGGGCTGGACTGGTGAGAAGAGATCCCTATTACCTATTGTGGAAAGCAGAGTAGCAGTGTCCTTACAGAGTAAGAGAGTGCAAAAAATCTGGAAAATTATATTAGGACTCTATTCAGAAGTAAAGATACGATGAGAGAAAAAGGAGTAGAGAATATATGAAAAAAGCAGGAAGCCGAATTTTGATCATTACTTTTGGAATTATGGCGGCTATAGCAATTTTATATCCATGGAAGTTTGTTCCGGAATATGGAATACTCCAGATGACGGAATCAGGGGAAAAAGCTGGAAAAACAGCGGAAAGCCAGGAGTCCGATGAGGAATATATGCAGGTGGCAGATCGTGCAGTCGAAGTATTATTTACAGGAGATACCGATACGCTTCTGAGCCTGTTGCCGGAGCGGTATTTTGGCCAATATGGGGAAACGTTACAGTGGATCATAGAAAATGCAGTGGAAGAGGAACTTCAGAAACTGCAAGATGAAGTTGGGGATATACAAATTACCCATTGGCCAGTCAGATCAGAAAAACAGTCCGAAGGCAACATGGAAAAAATAAAAAGTCATTATGGAGAAGAAGGAGATACGGTCACCGATGCAAGAAATGTGTTTGTGGAAGTGAGTGCATCCGGCATAGAACCGGAAGAAATGGAGATAGCGGTTGTTGAAATTGACGGAAAATGGTATCTCGACTCTGAGGGTTGGGACGATGGATCGAAAGAAAACTATGACGACGAAGACGACGAAGAAGAAGATGATGATGATACATGGTCGGATGATGAAGACGATATAAGTTCAAATGCGGAGACGTCTCATACATTGGAAAATATGAAATTTTCTGATGCAAGAGAATTTCAGGATGGACTTGCCTTTGTAAGAATTCACGGAAAGGGGGAATCTTACAAAGGCTTTCTGGATAAAAAGGGAAAGTTAAAGTTTTATATACCTTTTGATGAAGATGCAATTGATGCAGATATTTATCGGTACGATGTGAATTTTAATAATGGTTATAACTGGTTCGTCTATGACAATATTTTTTATGTGATTGACACGGATGGAATGATAAAAAGCCAGTATGATGCAGACAAAGTGGCAGATTACGGCGGTGGTTATACCTGGCTGGAGGAGGAAGAAAATGTATCCTGGGATGATGCCGGGTTTTGGAAATATACACTGTATAGTCCGGAAGGGGGTGAAGTGTGTGATTATACAGTCAGCAATCAGGACCTGGAAAATCTGAGTTTTAAAAGATCCTACATGGGTGATGGAAAATTTCTGTATAAAAAAATGGACGGTACGAAAGAAGTCTGTGTTCTGGTTGAGCCGGAACTGGGAAAAGAAACAGAGTTAAACGTTTCGTTTGACAAAGCAGAAGAACATGGAATGCGGGACGGACTTATCATAGAAACGGGCGCAATGGACGATGGATATTGGGCAGGGGATGAAAATCCGTTTCATATTACAGTGATCGGGAATGGAGAAGAAAAAGAAATTGAAATCCCGAGTCAGTATCTTGGCCCGTTTGGCGGATATCCGACTCTGCTCGACTGGACAAAAAAATATGCACTTTTTACGGTAAGACAGGACGACCAGGACATTTATTTTTTGTGTGATCTGGAGACAGGCGATATCAAAAAATATACAGGAAAGTATGCGCCGTATTTTAAATATTATTCCACTACAACAAGCTGCATCGAGGATAATGTTCTTGCACTTTCCATGTATGGGGAAGATAATCAGTTTTATGTCTGCCTGATCAATGCGGATACCATGAAAGAAATTGCCGATCCGATTGCCGGAGAATCTTTTTCCATGGAAGATAAGACATTACTGATCGATCAGAAAGAATTGTATGATTTAAGCGGGAATCTGTTATATACCGTTGAGGATGGAAAAAAAGGAGAACTGGTCAGTGATGGAATCCTGCAGGTAACATACAGCGAGGAAGAAAAAGAGACTGTGGATGGTGAGTCGGAATATGTCGAGGTAGATAAGACAGATTATTACGATCTGAAAGGCAAAAAGTTATTTTCGGAAATGGATACAGCAGATAGCAAAATGGTGCTGGAACCATCCGAAGAAGTATAAAAATAGAGCAGAACAGGAGAATTTTCAGATGAAAACAAAAGCAAAATACGTCATTGTAATTCTGTTTTTATGTACGATACCACTATATTTCTGCAGAATGATCGGCTGGAAAGATGATGCCATCCGGCTTTACGATGTGATTCTCTATGGAATGGAAAGCCAGGAAGGAGACTCTTTTGTCGGAGGGATGATCTGGAAACTGATGCAGGAAAGTGTCTTTGAAAATATCAACGCATGGTTGATTGGAACAGCGGCAGTAACGCTTGTGGGATCAGTTCTGGTTACGCTGTTAAATGGAAAAAAGACCTATGTTCTGGCAATTGTATTATCCATCGTGACAAACGGAGGTCTTGCGTGGTCAATGCAACGACTCAGCTGGGGATGGAAAAACAAGGTTGATTATAACGGCCAGATGACAGGAATGCCGCTTCGCATGGAATTTGTGTGGGTGTGGATAGCACTTCATGTTCTGATTCTTATATTTGCACTGTGGGGAATGGTTTCTAAAGAGAAAAGTGCTTCAAAGAAAAGTATTTCAAGAAAAATTGAGCCGGAAAAAATCAAATCAAAAAAAACGGAATCGAAAAAAATCAAGCCGGAAGAAACCGTATCAAAGAACCCGGCAGCTTCGAAGATGCGGTCAGCGTGTCCCTCCTGCGGAAGAATTCCGAAAGAAGGAGAAAAGTTTTGTACGCGCTGCGGATCAAAACTGCAATAAGAGGAGCAGAAAATGAAAAAGGAAATCAAATGTCCCAGGTGCAGACGCAGGATTCAGAAAGAAGATGCCTATTGCCAGTACTGTGGCTGCCATGTGGCGGAAGAAAAAAAGAAGAAGAGAAAAAAGAAAATTCGAAGATTTCTGGTACTTGTCATTGTGATTGTGCTGTTTTTAGGTATCCTGCTTGCCATTGCAGTTGGATCACAGAAGAAGCAAATACAGGGATGGAAAGAAAGACAACTGGAAGAATGGAAACAAAAACAGGAAAAAGTGCAGGCAGATGAAGGTGACCAAAGCCAAAAACAGAACAAGAATCAGAATGGAGAACAGTCGCAGGATAGTCAGGATGTGAAAGAGCCAGGCACAATGAAAAAATGTGCCAATGGGGATACGGTTTATCAGCCGTCGGTAAGTACCGTTTCTTATGATGAAGATACCGGCCTGTTGTACTACGAAAATCTGCTGATTGTTTATCTGATAGAAAACAGCAGCCAGGAAGAGCGGGAAGCACTTGCAGCAAAGGTAGATGGAACGCTGGTTGGAAATATGAGCGGAAGCATGAACGTGATTGAAATCCTGGTGGAGGACACCGCGTATGCGGATCTGGAACAGAAGGCTGAAATTCTGATGGAAGAAGAAAATGTGCTCTACAGTTCGACGGAAATTCCGATGATGATGGAAAATACTGCAGATGAGAATCCATGGGAGGCAGGAGAACAGGATAAAAAGAATAATGACCATAATGAAAGCAAACCAGATGGAAATGACTGGTGGGCAGAGGCAATTGGAGCATTTTCTGCATGGGACTATGTTGATTCCCACGAGCAGGATCTTGCCAATGTGGCGGTCGGCATTATGGATGATGGAGTTGATGCGGAACACGAAGAATTTCAGAAAAACGGCGAAAGTAAAATTCACTGGCTGGAAGATTACAAAGAAAATCTGGCATTTGACCATGGCACACATGTGACGGGATTGATCGGTGCGGAAAATAATCAGGCCGGAATCCGTGGTGTGGCAGATCGGACGGATTTGTATTTTGTGAGCTGGTGGAAAGAAGATCTCTTCAGTACAGGAGAATATGTAAATGTAACAAAACAGATGATTGAAACGATGCTAAGTGAACATATGGCCTGCGTGGTGAATAATTCATGGGCAACTGTGATACAATCCAGAGAGCAGTATTTAAAAGATACGCTAATCGGGGAAAGACCGGTATGGGAAGAAAAAATAGCGGAGTTTCTCATAGAAAAAGGGAAGATTGATCAGAAATATGAGTTGTACGAAAGTTATCAAAAGGAATTAGAAACGAGCGCAAAATGCACTTCCAGTCAGATGATAGTGATGCTTTTTGAATTGCTTTTAAATCAACAGGAAAGATTTTTAATTGTCCAGAGTGCAGGCAATGGGTATGATAACGGTGGTGTGGGATTTGATGTTCAAAAGACAGGAGATTATTGCGGAATTAATGAGGAGGTTTATAACAGACTGGATGGAGAAACGCATAGATTAAGCAGAAGCGGATACTCCTATGAGAAAATTCGAAATCATATCCTGATTGTAGGTGCAGTGCAGGAAACAGAAAAGGGATATCAAATGACAGAATTTTCAAATTATGGTTCCAATATAGATATTGTTGCACCTGGATATGATGTTTACAGCACGATTACAGAAAAAGATGATTCCTATACCGAAGAAAATCCAGGCCATGAAAATCTTAGAACAGTGAAAAACGGGATTAAATATGGAAATCTGCCTGGAACATCCATGGCGGCCCCACTGGTTTCCGGTTCTGCGGCTGTTCTGTGGTCTGTGGCTCCGGAACTTTCGGCGGAGGAGGTAAAAGAGACACTGATCTCCACAGCCGGAACCGCAAGATCAACCTGTCAGGAGGACAAGCGGGAAGAGTATCCGATGCTGAATCTGAAAGCTGCCCTGGAAAAGGTGGCAAAAAAAGATGCAACACATGTAATACTGGAAACCTTTTATAATAACGGAGAAAAAACGCATGACCTGTTTGCTTCAGAAGAAAATCGGGATCAGGAGTATGCTGTGATTACCGGATTGGATCAGGATGAAAATGTAGTATGGACCATTGAGACAGAAAAATCTCCGGCAGCGGAGATAACAGCCAATACAGAAATTGGAATTTATGAAGACAGGTATTATTATGCGCATTGTGAAGTTATTTATGCCGTACGCCTCCGGGACGGAAAAGAAATCTGGCACAGTGCATCATCACATGGTTCCATGACAGGAACGGATTTCGGACCGGACGGAACACTTTATTACTGCTCTTTCTATGGACCGGATTTTGGCGCAATTGATAAAGACGGAAATGAATTGTATGAAGTAGAAAGTTTCTATCCGGGATACTATTGGGCATATGAAGTACATTACGAAGGTGATCATGTTGATGTGAAAATGGACGGTACACCGTCCGGAGAAGAAACGGTGATCCGTGTCAATCTTTCTGACTATTCTTATTCTGTGGTACAGGAGTAGAAAACATGATTCCAGGCATAAACCCAAGGATAGACTGAAACATGAGTCTAGGCATAAGCACGGGATAGGACAAAACATAAGATAAAGTATAATGGGATGCCGCAGTTCGGGAAAAAATCCGGATTGCGGCATTTTTTTGCTGTCATGCACACGAACAAAAGATCCAAGGGGAGCTTTTTAGTGAAAAAAGAGTGAATTTGCACACAGGAAGTCCGAAATTTGATATAATATGAGAAATTTGAGGGAGATAAAAATTTTTTAACCGAATCATCGCTAACTACAGATATCCATTCGATGAACAGGAAAGGGACAGGGGACTTTATTTATGAAATTTCGACCATGTATTGATATCCACAATGGAAAAGTAAAACAGATTGTTGGGGGATCCTTAAAAGATCAGGGAAACCAGGCAAATGAAAATTTTGTTTCGGAGCAGGATGCGTCTTACTATGCGCAGTTATATAAAGAAAAAGGGATCACCGGAGGTCATGTGATTCTTCTGAACAAAAAAGATTCCGAATATTATCCGGAAACAAAGCGGCAGGCGCTGCTGGCACTTTCTACATATCCGGGCGGACTGCAGGTTGGCGGCGGTATCGACGCGGAAAATGCCTGCGAATTTCTGACGGCCGGTGCAAGCCATGTGATCGTGACATCGTATGTGTTCCGGGATGGCCATGTATTCTATGAAAATCTCGAAAAACTGGTAACGACTGTTGGAAAACAGCGGCTGACCATGGACTTAAGCTGCCGGAAACGAAACGGGAAATATTATATTGTAACGGACCGCTGGCAAAAGTTTACAGAGGAAGAAGTAACGGAACCGCTCCTGCATCATCTGACGGAATACTGTGATGAATTTCTGATCCACGCGGTAGATGTCGAAGGAAAAGCATCCGGTATCGAGACAGAACTGGTGGAATTACTTGCGAAAATGAAAGATTTCCCTGTTACATATGCCGGTGGCGTCGGAAACTTTGCGGATCTGGAACTGCTGAAAAAGGTTGGGAACGATCATGTGGATGTGACGATCGGAAGCGCACTGGATCTGTTTGGCGGAAACATGAAATTTGAAGACGTACTGGAAATGTGCAGAAGGTAAGGAAAAAGATAACAAGCAAAGAAAATAACATGACAGGATAAAGTGTGTTTGATTTCCTCATATAGATGCGAGAAAAAATGGACGGAAAGAAAGAATCACAAAAATTGCAGGAAAAAACTCTAAAATATTCATGAATTTTCTAAATACTATTGCAAATAGAGACAACTATTGCTATAATTAGAGTTACTTACAGGGGAAGTGAAGAGCCTGTAAAATTTGAGAGCAAAGGGGTTGGGCATAATGAAAATTACCATCAGCGGAAAAAATATTGACGTGACAGAGGGATTAAAAGCCGCGGTCAACGAAAAACTTGGCAAACTGGAGAAATATTTTACGCCTGACACAAATGTCATTGTAACCTTAAGCGTAGAGAAAGAAAGACAGAAAATTGAGGTTACCATTCCGGTAAAAGGAAATATCATCCGTTCCGAGCAGGTAAGCAACGATATGTACGTATCCATCGATCTGGTAGAGGAAGTCATCGAACGCCAGCTTCGCAAATACAAAAACAAAATTGCCGACAAACAGCAGGAAGCAGGAAACTTCCAGAAAGAATATCTGGAGCATGACTATCTGGAGGACGAAGACATCCAGATCATCCGTACGAAAAAATTCGGCATGAAACCAATGTATCCGGAAGATGCCTGCGTACAGATGGAACTTCTTGGACACACCTTCTTCGTATTCCGCAATGCAGAGACCGACGAAGTAAACGTCGTTTACAAGAGAAAGAACAACACCTACGGTCTGATCGAGCCGGAGTGCTGAAAAGTAAATAAAGAATGAACAGTCACCCTGTTTCCAGCTTAGAAAAGCTGTGAAACAGGGTGACTTTTTCGCGGAAAGGGCCGGAAAGTCCGGGAAAAGCCGTAAAAACAGCGGAAAACCGGGGAACGGCACCAAATGTTTACGAAAAATTCATTGTTATCTTGTGCCAGAAGTGGTAGAATAGTACCATATGTTAATATGGCAATTAATAGAGAAAGCAGGAGCAAACATTCTATGAAATTCACAGAAAAACTTTTTGGTACGCACAGTGAGCGCGAGCTGAAACGAATCTATCCAATCGTAGACAAAATCGAAGCTCTCCGCCCGACCATGCAGGCGCTGACCGATGAAGAGCTGCGTGCCAAGACAAAGGAATATAAAGACCGCTACAACGGAGGCGAATCCCTGGATTCCATTCTCCCGGAAGCATTCGCAACCGTCCGCGAGGCAGCAAAACGTTCCCTCGGTATGGAACACCACCGCGTACAGCTGATCGGTGGTATTATCCTCCATCAGGGCCGTATCGCTGAGATGAAAACCGGTGAAGGAAAAACCCTCGTTTCCACCCTTCCGGCTTACCTGAATGCACTGACCGGACGCGGTGTCCACATTGTTACCGTCAACGATTACCTGGCAAACCGAGATGCTGAGTGGATGGGCAAAGTCCACAGATTCCTCGGTTTGACCGTCGGTGTCGTTCTGAACGATATGAAGAACGATGAGCGCCGCCAGCAGTATGCATGCGACATCACCTACATCACCAACAACGAACTTGGTTTCGATTACCTGCGTGACAACATGGTGATCTACAAGGAGCAGCTCGTACAGAGAGAGCTTGCTTACTGTATCATCGACGAGGTCGACTCCGTCCTGATCGACGAGGCAAGAACACCTCTGATTATTTCCGGACAGAGCAGCAAATCCACCAAGCTGTACGAGACCGCAGATATTCTGGCACACCAGATGCAGCGCGGCGAGGCAAGCGGCGAGATGACCAAGATGACCGCGATCATGGGCGAGGAGATCGAGGAGACCGGAGACTTCATCGTCAACGAGAAGGACAAATTCGTTACCCTGACCGATGACGGTGTGAAGAAAGTCGAGAACTTCTTCCATATCGAGAATCTCTCCGATCCGGAGAACCTGGAGATCCAGCACAACGTGATCCTGGCGCTGCGTGCCAATTATCTGATGCACCGCGACAAGGACTACGTAGTCAAAGACGACGAGGTTCTGATCGTCGATGAGTTCACCGGCCGTATCATGCCGGGCCGCCGTTATTCCGATGGTCTGCATCAGGCAATCGAGGCAAAAGAGCACGTAAAAGTAAGAAGAGAGAGCAAGACTCTGGCAACCATCACGTTCCAGAACTTCTTTAACAAATACGAGAAAAAAGCCGGCATGACCGGTACTGCCCTCACCGAGGAGCAGGAGTTCCGTGACATCTACGGCATGGACGTTATCGAGATCCCGACCAACCGCCCGGTCATCCGTGTGGATATGGACGATGCCGTATACATGACGAAAAAAGAGAAATTCCACGCAGTCGTAGAGGAAGTCAAAGAGGCACATGCCGTGAACCAGCCGGTTCTGGTTGGTACCATCACCATCGAGACTTCCGAGCTGATCAGCAAAATGCTTCGCCGCGAGGGAATTCCGCATCAGGTCTTAAATGCGAAGTTCCATGAGCTCGAGGCAGAAATCGTAGCCCATGCCGGTGAGGCAGGAGCCGTTACCATCGCGACCAACATGGCCGGCCGTGGTACCGATATCAAGCTGGATGATGTGGCAAAAGCTGCCGGCGGCTTAAAGATCATCGGCACCGAGCGTCATGAGTCCCGCCGTATCGACAATCAGCTCCGCGGTCGTTCCGGCCGTCAGGGAGACCCGGGTGAGTCCCGTTTCTACATTTCCCTGGAAGACGATCTGATGAGACTCTTCGGTTCCGAAAAACTGATGGGCATTTTCAAATCCCTCGGCGTACCGGAAAATGAGCAGATCGAGCACAAGATGCTTTCTTCCGCCATCGAAAAAGCGCAGAAGAAGATCGAGGGCAACAACTACGGAATCCGTAAAAACCTGCTCGACTATGACCAGGTCAACAACGAGCAGCGTGAGATCATCTACAAAGAGAGACGCCGCGTTCTGGACGGCGAGAGCATGAGAGACACCATCTTCAAGATGATTGCCGACACCATCGACAATACCGTAGATCTCTGCATCGGCGAGAACACCGAGCAGTCCGAGTGGGATCTGACAGAATTAAATGAGATGCTGCTCTCCATCATGCCGGTGAAGGCAGTGACAAAAGAGCGCGTAGAGAAGATTTCCAAAAACGAGCTGAAACAGCAGTTAAAAGAGGAAGCTGTTAAACTCTACGAGGAGAAAGAAGCAGAATTCCCGGAGGAGGAGCAGATTCGTGAGCTTGAGCGTGTCGTTCTTCTGAAGGTTATCGACCAGAAGTGGATGGATCATATCGATGATATGGATCAGCTCCGCGAGGGTATCGGCCTGCAGGCATACGGCCAGAGAGACCCGAAGGTTGAGTACAAGATGGCAGCTTACGACATGTTTAACGAAATGCTCGAGTCCATCCAGCAGGATACCGTCCGTCTCCTGTTCCATGTACGTGTTGAGCAGAAAGTAGAACGTGAGCAGGTAGCCAAAGTGACCGGAACCAACAAAGACGAGTCCGGCCCGAGAAAACCGGTACAGCGCGCAGAACGTAAGATCTATCCAAACGATCCATGCCCGTGCGGAAGCGGCAAGAAGTACAAACAGTGCTGCGGAAGAAAACCAGTTTGATAAAAGCAGAACAGCAGTGAGAGGGATGAGCACGATCCGTTTGACAAAGCACGCAGCTTCCCTACCAGAAGCTGCGTGTCATACAAAATATAAAACAGAAAGCAGGTGAAGCTTGTGGTAGTTGAATTAGACCAGTTCAAAATGGAACTTGGCACATACGATAAACCATTAGTGGAAGTGAGGGATTCACTTTGACCTCGCTAACAAAGAGCAGAGGATCGAAGAATTAGAGCGTAAAATGGAGGAACCCAATTTCTGGGACAACCCCGAAGAAGCGCAGGAGCAGATGAAACAGCTGAGCAGCATGAAAGAGGACAGAGATACGTATCAGAAACTGGTATCCGCCAAAGAAGATATGGAAACTCTGATCGAGATGGGACAGGAGGAGGATGACGATTCCGTTGTTCCGGAAATCGCGGAAATGATGGAAGAGTTCAAGGCATCCTTCGATGCCATCCGCATCAAAACCCTGCTGTCCGGCGAATTTGACAAGGACAATGCGATCATCAAACTGAACGCAGGTGCAGGCGGAACCGAGGCGTGCGACTGGTGCGGCATGCTGTACCGTATGTACACCAGATGGGCAGAACGCAAAGGCTTTACGATCGAGGAACTCGACTTTCTGGACGGTGATGAGGCCGGTGTGAAGTCCGTGACATTCCAGGTCAACGGCGAAAACGCTTACGGTTATCTGAAATCCGAAAAAGGCGTTCACCGTCTCGTCCGTATTTCTCCGTTCAACGCGGCAGGAAAACGCCAGACATCGTTCGTATCGTGCGATGTTATGCCGGATATCGACAAAGAGATCGATGTTGAGGTTCGTGATGAGGATATCCGTATCGATACGTACCGTTCCAGCGGTGCCGGCGGACAGCACATCAACAAGACGTCATCGGCGATCCGAATCACGCATATGCCGACCGGCATCGTGGTTACGTGCCAGAATGAGCGTTCCCAGTTCCAGAACAAGGACAAGGCAATGCAGATGCTGAAAGCAAAATTGTATATGCTGAAACTCCAGGAGCAGGCAGATAAGCTGAGCGACATCCGCGGCGAAGTAACCGAGATCGG
Organism: Blautia sp. AF17-9LB; assembly: GCF_003479185.1. Taxonomy (NCBI): domain Bacteria; kingdom Bacillati; phylum Bacillota; class Clostridia; order Lachnospirales; family Lachnospiraceae; genus Blautia; species Blautia sp. AF17-9LB. The sequence continues at coordinate 65,552 of NZ_QUGU01000020.1, read as the reverse complement.
CTGGGGCAACCAGATCCGTTCTTACGTTATGCAGCCATACACCATGGTCAAAGACCACCGTACCAACGCAGAGACCGGAAACGTCGATGCAGTCATGGACGGCGGAATTGATCTGTTTATCAACGCATATCTGAAGTGGATTGCCCTCGGAACCGGAGCGAAAGAGGAAGAAGCATAATTCGGCTGTGGGCAGAGCACAGTGACAAGTAAAATAAGGAGCATTTTCACCAACAGAGGACGGAAATGCTCCTTTCTGTTTTGAAGCCAAAGGCAAACAGGAGGTAAAAGTATGGGTATTATCAGAGCAGCAGTCAATGCAGTACACGGCAGTCTCGCCGATCAGTGGCTGGAGACCGTGGAACCGTATGAGATGGGGGAACATACGGTATTTACAGAGGGAATTCTGGTAAGAAAAGGCCAGAATAAAAAGGGAAGCCAGACGATTTCAAACGGTTCTGTGATCCATGTCTATGACAATCAGTTCATGATGCTGGTAGACGGCGGAAAGATCATTGATTACACCGCAGAGCCGGGCTACTTTACCGTAGACCAGTCATCGTCTCCGTCGATGTTCAGCGGATCGCTTGACGCGGCAGTAAAAGATACGTTTGAGCGCCTGAAATTCGGCGGCCAGACTCCGCATGAGCAGAGAGTTTTCTATATTAATCTGCAGGAAATCAAGGGAATCAAATTCGGAACGAGAAATCCGGTCAACTATTTCGACCAGTTCTACAATGCCGAGCTGTTCCTTCGGGCACACGGTTCCTATTCCATCCGCATCGTCGATCCGCTCCGCTTCTACGCAGAGGCTGTGCCGAGAAACGCATCCCGCGTGGAGATCGAGGATATCAACGAGCAGTATATGAACGAATTTTTAGAGGGCCTGCAGTCCTCGATCAATCAGATGGCAGCCGACGGCATCCGCATTTCGTTCGCAGCATCCAAGAGCGCCGAGCTGTCCCGCTACATGGCAGATGCGATGGATGAGAGCTGGCGGGCAATGCGCGGCATGGAGATCCAGTCCGTGGCAATCGCAAGCCTTTCCTACGATGAAGCTTCCCAGAAACTGATCCAGATGCGCAACGAAGGTGCGATGATGTCTGATCCATCGATCCGTGAGGGCTATGTACAGGGAGCGATGGCACGCAGTATGGAGAAAGCAGCAGCCAACCCAAACGGAGCCATGAACGGCTTTATGGGTGTTCAGATGGGTATGAATGCCTTCGGTTCCTCGTTTGCATCGGCGTCCGCTTCGAATCAGCAGCAGATGCAGCAGCAGGCGGCAGCCAAGACACAGCAGGAAGCTGCAAAAGGCGTATGGAAATGCTCCTGCGGAACGGAGAACACCGGCAATTTCTGCTCAAACTGCGGAAGTGCAAAGCCGATGGTGTGGATCTGCGGCAAGTGCGGAACGGAGAACAGCGGGAAGTTTTGTTCGAACTGCGGCAGCCCGAAACCGGAAGCGGCAGGAAAATGGGTCTGCGCATGCGGGACCGAGAATACCGGCAAGTTCTGCTCGAACTGCGGAAAACCAAGACAGTAAAAGAAAACAGATAACCATCCAATACAACAGCGGCTCCGGGGAAGGAGGGATAGAATATGGAGGTTATTACATACAAATGCCCGAACTGCGGAGGCGATCTGACCTTCGATCCGGCAAGCGGAAAGTATAAATGCGAGTACTGCCTGTCCTCGTTTACACAGGAAGAAGCCGAAAAGGCGAACCCGAAAGCAGCGGAAGCGCTGAACGGGGAGGACGATGCTGCCGGTGCACAGGAAGCATCCGATGCACAGAAGGAAAGCAGTACGGAGGAAACAGAGCAGGGCGAAGCAGTTGTCTACACCTGCCCGAACTGCGGCGCCGAGATTGTGACCGATGCGACGACGGCAGCGACATACTGTTTCTACTGCCACAACCCGGTGGTGCTTTCCGGCCGGCTCTCGGGAGAATATATGCCGGATTTCGTGCTGCCGTTTAAGATCAGCAAGGAGCAGGCAATCGAGAAATTTTTGTCATTTGCGCGGAAGAAACGCTTTATTCCGAAGGACTTTTTCGAGAAAAACCAGGTACAGAAGATGACGGGTGTCTATTTCCCGTACTGGATTTACGGCGGAGACTTTGAGACGGATTACATGGCACGCGGCCGGAAGGTGAGAGTCTGGCAGACCGGTGATGTGGAGTACAAAGAGACCAGCATCTACGATGTCCGCCGGGAGGGCGAGGTCCGCGTGGACGGTCTGTCGCGCAATGCACTGAACAAGGCCGACCGCGATCTGATCGAATGCGTGCAGCCCTATCGTCTGGAGGAGATGCAGCCGTTTTCTATGGGCTATCTTTCCGGATTTCAGGCGGAAAAACGTGATATCGAACAGGCGCAGATCGCACCGGAACTGAAAAAAGAACTGGAGATGATGGCGCGCGGCGCAATGCGGAACGAGGCGAACGAGTATCTCTCCCTCGAGCAGGAGAAAATGAAGCTTTCTCCAAAGCGGGAGGACTGGCGTTACGTACTGTTTCCGGTCTGGACACTGACGTATCCGGGAAAAGACGGAAAGGTTTATTACTACGCGATGAACGGCCAGACCGGCACGATCAACGGTGATTTTCCGTTTGAGCGGAAAAAAGCGCTGCTGACGTCGGTTGTGAGTGCACTTTTTGTACTGATCTTTATGCTGGTGGGAGGGTATTTCTCATGAGAAGAATGAAAAAAGCGAGACAATATCTGCTCGGCATTTTTGCAGCCCTTCTGCTGTGCGGGATTTTTTCTGTGAATACCGTAAAAGCGGACACCCAGTATGTCTATGACAACGCATCGCTTCTTTCGGATGAGGAGGAGCAGGATCTCGAGCGTTCCTGTGCGGAGTTCGAGAGCAATACGGACATTCATATGGTGATCCTGACCGAGTACAGCAGCGGCTCCGAGGACTGTCAGGCGATTGCGGATGATTTCTATGATAAAAAGTATCCGAAGGAGCCGAACGGCGTCTGCTTTCTCATCGATATGGGACAGCGCCAGATTGTGATTTCAACGTCGGGCATTATGCAGTATTATATGTCGGACGCGGAAATCGATGACATCCTGCAGGCAGCGCAGAGCTATGCAAAAGAGGGCGACTATGCGGGGACGTTTGCAAAAATGATTACGATAACGCAGGAGTGCTTCGACCGCGGTGTTTCCGAGGCGGACTACCTGATTACAGAAGACGGCTCGATCATTCATTACCGTAAAATCAACAGTACCGAGGCAATGATTGCTGTCCTTTTAGCTGCTGTGACAGGATTTTGTGTTTATTTTGGAATCTGGAAGAGTTACAGACGAAAGAAAAACCGCGGTGCAAAGGGCTATGCGGATCTGAAACGCGTAAAAATCAGAGACCGCAGGGATGCACTGATTGACCGCCATGTGTCGATGCACAAGATCCCGAGGGACGACGGAAACCACGGAGGAGGCGGTTCCGGCGGCGGAGGAGGCGGTGGCGGCGGAAGCCACGTTCACACATCCGCCAGCGGAAACAGCCACGGCGGCGGAAGTATCGGATTCTAAAAAGTCCTTGCGCATTGTGCCGGAATATGGTACGATCTTTCCTGTGAAAACAAATGTATTTCCTGGAAAGAACATAGAAACAGAGGATTGCCATGAGAGAAGAGAAAACAAAGTATTATGTAATCAAAGAAAAGGCGGTTCCGGAGGTCCTTTTGAAGGTCATCGAGGCCAAACGGTTGATGGATATGCAGGAGCTTACCGTGCAGCAGGCAACGGAAAAAGCGGGAATCAGCAGAAGCTCTTTCTATAAATACAAAGATGATATTCTTCCTTTTCATGACAATGCAAAAGGAAAAACGATTACGTTTATTCTGCAGATGGACGATGAGCCGGGACTGCTTTCCGATGTGCTGAAGATTATCGCCGAGTTTCACGGAAACATTCTGACCATTCATCAGACGATTCCGTTAAACGGCGTGGCGTCACTGACAATCAGCGTGGATATCGCGGAAGACCGGGGAGACGCCTCGGAGATGATCAATGAGATTGAGTCCAGACAGGGAGTTCATTATTTTAAAATCTTAGGACAGGAGTCCTGAAAAAGAAAAAGCAAGAGAGGGACAAAAGAGATGATTCAGATTGCAGTATTAGGATATGGCACCGTTGGTTCCGGCGTGGTAGAAGTCATCAACACGAACCATGACAGCATCAACAAGAGAGCAGAGAACGAGATTAATATCAAATACGTTCTGGATTTAAGAGATTTCCCGGGAGATCCAGTGGAAAAAGTGCTGGTACATGATTACGAAGTGATCGCAAACGATCCGGAGGTTGATATTGTTGTCGAGGTCATGGGCGGCGTTGAGCCGGCTTACACCTTCACAAAACGTGCGCTGGAGGCTGGAAAGAGCGTCTGCACATCCAACAAAGAGCTGGTGGCAAGACACGGTACCGAGCTTCTTGCAATTGCAAAAGAGCACGGCGCAAACTATCTGTTTGAGGCAAGCTGCGGCGGCGGTATCCCGATCATCCGTCCGTTAAACTCCTCCCTGACTGCAGATGAGATCGATGAAGTAACGGGTATCTTAAACGGTACGACAAACTACATCTTAAGCAAAATGGCAAGCGACGGTTCCGATTTTGCCGATGTGTTAAAAGAGGCACAGCGCCTTGGCTACGCAGAGCGCAACCCGGAAGCAGACGTAGAAGGCTACGATGCCTGCCGTAAAATTGCGATTCTTTCTTCTCTTGCCTATGGAAAAGAAGTCAATTACGAAGAGGTTTACACCGAGGGAATCACAAAGATCACCGCAGAGGATATCAAATATGCGACCTCGATGGGAACCGCAATCAAACTGCTCGCAACAAGCCGCAAGGTGGGTAATCAGTATTACGCCATGGTAAGCCCGGTGATGATTGACGCGAAAAACCCGCTGTACAGCGTAAACGGTGTCTTCAACGCCATCTTCATCCACGGAAATGTACTGGGTGATGCGATGTTCTACGGAAGCGGAGCAGGAAAGCTTCCGACCGCAAGTGCCGTTGTAGCCGATGTCGTAGACTGCGCAAAGAACAAAGGCAGAAACATCATGATGAGCTGGAGCGAGGAAAAACTGGACCTGCTGCAGATCGATGATGTAAAGAGCCGCTTCTTCGTCCGCGTGTCCGGCCACGCCGCAGAGCGCCAGAGTGAGATCGAGGAGCTGTTCGGAAAAGTAGAAATCGTAGCAGTTCCAAGTCTGTCCGAGGAGTTCGCATTCATCACAGGCGAAATCACAGAGCAGGAGTACAGAGAAAAAGCAGAGAAACTCGACGGAATCCAGAGCAGAATCCGCGCGAGAATTTAAGATCTCGAAATAGACATAACTAAAAAGACGTTTCACAGCCGTAAAGCAAGGGGTGTGAAACGTCTTTTTAGTTATCTTAAAATTTATTTTTAAAGATCTGTGCCGGATCCAAAGGAATCTGTATCATATCCCACCGGTTCCGATGCCGGATACAGGACATCTTTCCGTTCCTGATAGAACGCAGCCATCGTGATCTGCATATAGGGCATTACCCACAAAAAGCCGATGGCACAGGAACAGGATGCGAGAATCTCAAGCCCTAAGAAACTTAAGAGAAGCAGAATGTAGCGGAAAAAGTTCTTCTTCATCATCGCAAAGCTCTGACGGATCGCCTGGATCGGGCCGATGCCGGGAGCGTCGTTCATCACGAAGGTGGAAAGGGAAAACGGAACCAGCACCAGCGTGGAAACGAGAGAGCCGATCAGCTTATAAACGTAAACATTCATGAGCGAAGAAAGCTCGGCATCAATGGAAAGTGCTGTTCCAAGCGTCAGTTCCGCACTCGGGGAGGAAAGATACTGGAAGCCCGGAATGCTGGAAATCAGGGCGATCACGGAGCTGATGCCGTTGATGATAAGGAACATCAGCACGTACTGGTCCGGGTGGTGATAGAAAGCGTAGAGCATATCACCGACGGAAATCGGTTCCCCGCGCAGCGTTGAGAGGCAGATCTTTAAGTAGCCCGCCTGAAAGAGGCTGAGGAGCAGGGAAAACAGGAACAGCGTCAGATTCAGGAAAATGATATCGTACAGCGTTGTGCCTGAAAAAATCAGCGTCGGGATGAGGGAGCAGGAGAAGGTGAGAAACAGGTTGATCGCGGTTGCGCCCACCAGCGTGCCGCATCGGCCTGCCATGGCCTCACGGGCCTGCTTTTTCAGTTCTGAAAATTTCTGTTTTTGTCCGTTCATGAAAAATCCTTTCTGGTACCTAGATGGTATTTCCGTCGGTGGTTGTTCCGTTATCCGGTGTCATCTGGTATTCCTGCATGTACTGATTGTAATACCGCTTGAGCAGGTTGGTGCTGCCGCCGCTGACCATGTTGAAAAGCAGGAAAGCATACATGCAGATACCGACAATTATGCCGATGGTACAGCCCGCCAGACCGGCTTTTGCCGTGCCGCTCATGCGTCCTGCGCCGCGGCTTAAAAGGGCGAAGATCACGCCGAGCGAGCCGAAAAACAGGGAACCCATGTTGAGCATGAACAAAAAGGAGCAGATCGCCATGACCATCGAAGCGGCCGCAAGGGCCTGCGAACCCGTCCTGCGCGGCGGCTGTACGGGAGGCTGCTGCTGGTAATGCTGATACGGTCCGGGACGCTGGCCCTCAGGCACGCCGTACGGATGGGAGGACTGATAGGAATCTCCGGACTCATTGGTGTTTGGATCGTAATTTTCTGGTGTCATAAAATGTCCTTTCTTCTGCAAAAAAGCGCGGTTTCACACGCAGTCTGTCAAAAAAGCTATAGTAAAGATTTTATCATGTAAGGTTGACAAAAACAAGACCTATTGATAAGGTAATAGAGTGGCTGTTCCGCCAAGGGTCCCGCTTTTTATGCGGGAAAAACAGAGAAGGAACAGCGTGTTTTGGAAGAGACAACAGGAGGAATTTACCTATGGATATGAATCAGGTATTGGCAGCTGAGCTGAACGTCAAACCGTGGCAGGTAGAAGCTGCAGTGAAACTGATTGACGAGGGAAACACGATCCCTTTTATTTCACGATATCGAAAAGAAGCAACAGGTTCCTTAAACGATGAGATACTGCGAAATCTGTACGATCGTCTGATGTACCTGCGCAGTTTAAATGACCGCAAGGCCGTTGTCCTTGCGAGCATCGAGGAGCAGGGCAAGCTGACCGCAGAACTGAAAAAATCCATCGAAGAGGCCGCAACTCTCGTGGTCGTAGAGGATTTATACCGCCCGTACCGTCCGAAACGCCGGACGCGTGCGACGATCGCAAAAGAAAAAGGACTGGAGCCGCTGGCGAATATCATTCTTCTACAGATGACAAAAGAGCCGCTCGAAAAAGAGGCAGAGGCTTTTGTTTCAGAAGAAAAGGAAGTCAAAACGGCAAAAGACGCCATTGCTGGTGCCTGCGACATCATCGCCGAGAGCATTTCCGATGAGGCCGATTACCGTATGGAGATCCGCCGCAGAACCGAGGCGAAGGGCCTGATCGTCTCGACAGCAAAGGATGAGAAAGCAGAGTCCGTTTACGAGAATTACTATGAGTTTTCCGAGCCGGTATCGAAAATTGCCGGACACCGTGTGCTGGCACTGAACCGCGGTGAGAAAGAAAAATTCCTGAACGTCAAAATTGAGGCGCCGACGGAAGAAATCCTGCGTTATCTCGAGAAAAAAATCATCACCAAAGAGAATCCGCAGACAAAGCCGGTTCTGCAGGCGACCATCGAGGATGCCTACAACCGTCTGATCGCTCCGGCCATCGAGCGTGAGGTCAGAAATCAGCTCACCGAAAAGGCAGAGGACGGTGCGATCAAGGTCTTTGGAAAGAACCTTGAGCAGCTTCTGATGCAGCCGCCGATCGCAGGCCAGGTTGTCCTTGGATGGGACCCGGCGTTCCGTACGGGATGCAAGCTGGCCGTTGTCGATGCGACTGGAAAAGTGCTCGATACCACCGTGGTTTACCCGACCGCGCCGACGAACGAGAAGAAGATTGCGGCAGCGAAAGCCACTGTAAAAGATCTGATCCACAAATACGGCGTCACCCTGATTTCTGTCGGAAACGGAACTGCAAGCCGTGAGTCCGAGCAGATCATCGTCGAGATCTTAAAAGAGATCCCGGAGAAGGTTGCGTATGTGATCACAAACGAGGCAGGAGCGTCCGTTTACTCCGCAAGCAAGCTGGCAACCGAGGAATTTCCAAACTTTGATGTCGGACAGCGAAGCGCCGCTTCCATCGCACGCCGTGTGCAGGATCCGCTGGCAGAGCTTGTCAAAATCGATCCGAAATCCATCGGTGTCGGCCAGTATCAGCACGATATGAACCAGAAGAAGCTCGGCGAGGCGCTCGGCGGTGTCGTTGAGGACTGCGTGAATAAAGTCGGTGTCGATCTGAACACGGCATCCGCGTCGCTGCTGGAATACATTTCCGGTGTCAGCAAGGTGATAGCAAAAAACATCGTGGCATACCGCGAGGAGAACGGCCGTTTCGAGAGCAGAAAAGAGCTCCTGAAAGTGGCAAAACTCGGACCGAAGGCGTTTGAGCAGTGCGCGGGCTTTATGCGCATCACCGGCGGCAAAAATCCGCTGGACGGCACAAGCGTTCATCCGGAGAGCTACGAGGCAGTAGAGAAGCTGTTTGCAAAGTTAAATATGAAGACAGAGCAGATCAGCGAGGGACCGACGGCGTTCTTCATCAAAGATTACAAAAAGATGGCAGAGGAGATCGGTGTCGGCGAGATTACGCTGCGCGATATCATCAAAGAGCTGCAGAAGCCTGGCCGTGACCCGCGTGACGAGATGCCGCGCCCGATCCTGCGCACCGACGTGCTCGATATGAAGGACCTGAAGGTCGGCATGATCTTAAAGGGAACCGTGCGCAACGTCATTGACTTCGGTGCATTCGTCGATATCGGCGTGCATCAGGACGGACTCGTCCACATTTCCCAGATGACGAAACGCTTCATCAAGCATCCGCTGGAGGCTGTGAGCGTCGGCGATATCGTGGAAGTGAAGGTCATCAGCCTTGATCTGGCGAAGAAGCGGATCGGGCTGTCGATGCTGCTGGATAAATAAAGTGTGATACGTGGGCTGCCCGAAAGAAAACAGGGGCAGCCCGCGGTGTATCAAAGGGGGATTACCATGAATGAGGAAGAAGTGCTGGTCGGACGGATTCAGGATCTGGCAGAGCAGTGTTATCACAGGGATGTTCCGTCACACACGGAGTTTCTGACGCTGGCGGAGCAGGATCTGTTCTACCGTACGGTAAATAAAATCCCGGGCGTGCGTTACGTGCTGTCCGGCGGATACGAGGCGGCAGAGCGGAAAGCGGCGCTGTTTCTGCCATCCTATGCAGAGGACGGTGATGCGTCGATGCTTCCGATCGCAGTCGTGCGCATCAGCCCGCTGAATGAAAAATTTGCGGATGCGCTGTCACACCGTGATTTCTTAGGATCACTGATGAATCTCGGCGTGGAGCGGTATAAGCTGGGAGACATTCTGATCGATGGAAACCAGGCGTATCTGATCTGTATGGCGGATATGGCGGACTACATCTGTGCGGAGCTGAAAAAAGTGCGCCATACGAGCGTGTACTGTGAAGTCGAGGCGGGACTGCCGGAGGAGCTGACGGAGCCGAAAACCGAGCGGAAAGAAGGCTCCGTCGCTTCCGTGCGGCTCGATGCGGTGCTGTCGCTGGCGTTCAGCAGTTCGCGGAGCAAAATGGTGCCGCTGATCGAGGGCGGCCAGGTGTTTATCAACGGAAAGCTGGTGACATCGCCGAGTGCGTCATTAAAAGAGGACGATCTCGTGACCGTGCGCCATATGGGAAAATTCCGCTATGTGGGCGTGCAGAACCAGACGAAAAAGGGAAGGCTGTACGTGGCTGTTGAACGATTTGTCTCATAATAGATATTTTGAGGGATTTTACAGGAAAAGACCATTGACAGTGTTTGTAAAAAGACGGTATTATAGAGGGTATGTAGAAGGTCCGCAGTTATGAGAATTTTCATGAAATTTTTCATACAGAAGCGGACTGCGAAGATTACGTATCAGGAAGGCAGGAAGAAAAATGGGAAAAATTATACTGACCGGTGACCGACCGACCGGCAAGCTGCATGTAGGACATTACGTTGGTTCACTGCGCCGCCGCGTAGAGCTGCAGAACTCCGGTGAATTCGATAAAATTTACATCATGATTGCAGACGCACAGGCGCTGACCGACAATGCGGACAACCCGGAGAAGGTGCGCCAGAACATTCTGGAGGTAGCACTGGATTACCTTTCCTGCGGACTTGATCCGGAAAAGAGCACCATCTTTATTCAGTCTCAGATTCCGGAACTGTGCGAGCTTTCTTTCTATTATATGAATCTCGTTACGGTTTCCAGACTGCAGAGAAACCCAACCGTAAAATCGGAGATCCAGATGAGAAACTTTGAGGCGAGCATCCCGGTTGGATTCTTCACCTACCCGATCAGCCAGGCAGCCGATATCACTGCATTCAAGGCAACGACCGTTCCGGTTGGAGAAGATCAGATGCCGATGATCGAGCAGACACAGGAGATCGTCCACAAATTCAATACAGTTTATGGCGAAGCACTTGTGCAGCCGAAGATTATGCTGCCGGAGAATGATTCCTGCAGACGTCTGCCGGGTATCGATGGAAAAGCGAAGATGAGTAAATCGCTCGGAAACTGCATTTACCTGTCCGAGGAGCCGGATGAGATCAAGAAAAAAGTCATGAGCATGTACACCGACCCGGATCACATCAAGATCACCGATCCGGGCAAGATCGAGGGAAATACCGTATTTACCTATCTCGATGCATTCTGCCAGCCGGAGCACTTCGAGCGCTATCTGCCGGATTACGCAAATCTCGACGAGCTGAAAGCACATTACCAGAGAGGCGGCCTTGGCGATGTCAAAGTGAAGAAGTTCCTGAACAATGTACTGCAGGAGACCTTAGAGCCGATCCGCAATCGCAGAAAAGAGCTGGAAAAAGACATTCCGGCGATCTATGAGATGCTGAAAAAAGGCAGCGAAGAGGCAGAAAAAGTTGCCGCTCAGACACTGGCGGATGTCAAAGCAGCCATGAAAATCAACTATTTTGATGATCTGGACCTGATCCGTTCTCAGGCAGAGCGTTACGGCAAATAATTACCAATAGAAGATAAATGGAAAAAGCGGACATTATGGTTCCGCTTTTTCTGTTGCAGGGCGGACGAAAGTTCGGAGTCCTGCGGTCAGAGAGGATAGCATATGGTCATACATGGATTTCAAAAGCTGACGCTGCTGGATTACCCGGGCAAGGTGGCGTGTACACTGTTTTCGGGCGGATGTAATTTCCGCTGCCCGTTCTGCCAGAACGGAAATCTCGTGCAGCATCCCGAATGGGAGCCGGTGATTCCGGAGGAGGAGATTTTTGCAGTGCTCGAAAAGCGGCGCGGCGTGCTGGACGGCGTCTGCGTGACGGGCGGTGAGCCGACGCTGGATCCGGATCTGGAGCGGTTCGTGACGAAAATTAAGGAACTGGGATATCTTGTGAAGCTCGATACGAATGGATACCGGCCGGAGATTTTGAAAAAGCTGGTGGAAGAGAAGAAAATCGATTACGTCGCCATGGACATCAAAAACGCGCCGTCCCGGTACGGCGAGACGGCGGGCGTGAAAAAGATCGATGTGATGCGGATCAATGAGTCGGTCGAGTTTTTAAAGAGCGGCGTGGTGGACTATGAGTTCCGGACAACGCTCTGCAAAGAGCTGCATGGAAGGGAAGAGATCGAAGCGATCGGAAAGTGGCTTTCCGGGGCAAAACGGTACTTCCTGCAGAATTACCGGGAATCGGATTATGTGATTGATCCGAGGTTCTCGGGGTATGCGCGGGAGCAGCTCGAGCGGTTCTGCGAGATCCTGCGCGGAAAGATTGAGACGGTGGAGATCCGCGGCGTGGATTAAAAAACGCTTTAAAGCGTGCGGTACCAGTAGCCGAAGCGGGCATCGGGCGCGAGCTCGGATGGGCGCATCGCCTGCTTAAAGTGGAAAAAGCCGAAGAGGCTTGCCATGAACTGCTCATTCGGCGTGTAGACGCCGGGGACGCCGAAATACCAGAGTTCCTGCTGGTCGCGGTTCCGGGCGAGGAGCAGATGGCGATAGGACGAGGAGCCATGGAGGACGAAGCGGTTCGCATCCACCGAAAGACCGGCGGCGCGGAGCTGTGGAAGATCGTCGAGTGATAGGCGCAGGCAGTCGGTCAGATCATCATCTGGGAACGGATGGAACTCCGGGAACTGGTCCTGAAGCTGGAGATAGAGAGCAGCCCGGGACGGCGGCACGGCTGCTGCGGCGGGAAAATCGGCGGAAGTCATATGTAGCGGCTGGGCGGTAGAATCCGGGATGGGCTGCGGCGGTTCCGGGTTGGCAGAGGGATAGCTTTCTGCGGTTTTCACAGATTCCGCGGATGCGGGATAGAGTGTGTTGGCGGATGATTGCGTGATCCTGTCTGCAGGAACGGTGTTTACCGTGTCAGTTGATGTGGATTCTGTGGAGACGGTGGATTCCGGGTTGGAATTTTGTGGATAAAGTTCGGAATTGCTGCTGAATTCTGTGGAAAGTTCATCGAACTGTGCTTTTGAAGCGTCTGATGATGGCAGGGACTGCGCAGGTACGGCGGGATCCAGAGGTTCGGGTGTTTCGGCAGTTTTCTCTTCGGTCGGTCTGGTACCATTGTCTGCGGATGTTTTGGGCTCCTGCGGGAGCGTGGGCGAGAAAAACTCCGGCTGAATCGGAAGATCGTCCCACTGGGTGGCGATGACGCCGGTCTGGCGGCAGAGCAGGATCAGACCGCCAAGCTCGTCGAGCGTGACATCCGTCTGCCCAATGGCATCGGAGTGCGTGAAGAGTTTTCCACTCGTAGAAGAGCGCCCCGCAAGGAGATTTCCGAGCGGAATGCCGTACATCCGCCCTGACCGGCGGATAAATCCGTAGACCGTGACCGAGGTCTCCGGCGGAAGCGACGGCGATTTGATCTGGAAGTCCATGCGGCAGAAGCCGTTCTGCGACTCCACGCGGACAAAGCCGCAGCATCCGCCCTTGCGGTTGTTCGGGTATTCGTATAGATAGGCAATGAAACGCCGGTAATCAGACATAAAAACCTCCTGCATAGAAGTAAAAAGAGTAGAAAAAGATACTGCGCTACAGTTCACGATATGCGGGAAGGACAGAAAATATACGCAGAGAAGAAAGGAAGTGCACAATGGAAGAAGAAACAAAGCTGGAAACGCCGGAGGAAAAAGCGCACCGGAAAGAACGGGAACGCTTCATGCGCCAGGCGATTACGCAGGCGAAGAAAGCGGAAAAGCTGATGGAAGTGCCGATCGGCTGTGTGATTGTGTACGAGGGAAAGGTGATTGCGCGGGGATATAACCGCAGAAATACGGATAAAAACACGCTGTCCCACGCGGAACTGAATGCGATCCGGAAAGCCAGCAAAAAGCTCGGCGACTGGCGGCTGGAGGGCTGTACGTTGTATGTCACCCTGGAACCATGCCAGATGTGCGCCGGTGCGATCGTACAGGCAAGAGTCAGCGAAGTCGTCATCGGCAGCATGAACCCGAAGGCGGGCTGCGCGGGATCGATCTTAAATATGCTGGAAATGCACGAGTTTAACCATCAGGTGAAGGTCGAGCGCGGCGTGCTGAAAGAAGAGTGCTCGGAGATGCTGAGTGCGTTTTTCCGGAGACTGCGGGTGGTGAAAAAGAAGAAAAAAGAAGAGAGGAAGAGGGCGGAAGAAGGGAAAGAATAAAAGAAGAGGCAGCATCGGGATGGGATGCTGCCTGAGGAAGATTATTTGTTTGAGTAAGTTGCACTTTCGAATATTTCCGTAAAAAATACAATCCCCGTATTTCCATCGGAAACCATCGAAAAAATCATTGACGAATCCCGAAAAAAGCACTATAATATATGATGTATTTGACAAAATACGGAGAAGTACCCAAGAGGCTGAAGGGTCTGGCTTCGAACACCAGTAGGTCGGAAACGGCGCAAGGGTTCAAATCCCTTCTTCTCCGCTATGCAAAAAAGAGACAGCAAAAAGATTGAAAAATCGAAAAAGCTGTCTCTTTTTCTGTGAGAAATTATGAAATAGATGCAAAACAAAAGAAACAAAGACAGAAAAAGCATCGCCAGTTCACGAAAAGGGACCGATGCACAACAAAGCAAAATAAAAAGGAGAGACAATACATGGCGCAGTTACCACAGGAATTTCTGACCCGCATGCAGGACATGCTGGGCGATGAATTTGATGCATTTTTAACTTCCTACGACGCACCCCGCACAGCCGGGCTGCGTGTGAATACAAAAAAATGCCGGACCGAAGATTTCCCGCCGCTTGTTCCGGGAACGTGGAAGAAAATTCCGTGGATTCCAAACGGCTATTTCGTGCCGGACGGCATGCGCATGGGCCAGTCTCCGCTGTATGCGGCAGGCGTCTTCTATCTGCAGGAGCCAAGCGCCATGACCCCGGCGTCCCGCCTCCCGATCGAACCGGGTGAGCGTGTGCTCGATCTCTGCGCCGCACCGGGCGGCAAGGCAACCGAGCTGAATGCGCGCCTGAAAGGAACCGGCCTTCTCGTCGCCAATGACATCAGCAACGCCCGCGCCAAAGCACTGCTGCGCAATCTGGAGCTGTTCGGAAGTGAAAACGTGCTTGTCACCAATGAGACACCGGCAGGCCTTGCAGACGTCTTCCCGGGCTTCTTCGATAAAATCCTCGTGGATGCACCGTGCTCCGGCGAGGGCATGTTCCGGAAAGACGAGGCAGTCATCGGCACCTGGACCCCGGAGAGGCCGGATTTCTTTGCGGATCTGCAGCGCGAGATCACCTCGGATGCTGTCAAAATGCTGCGTCCGGGCGGCCTCATGATGTATTCGACGTGTACCTTCGCCCCGCAGGAGGACGAGGGAACCGTTTCTTTCCTTCTGGAAAACTTCCCGGAAATGGAACTGATCGAGATGGAAGGCTACGAAGGTTTTTCAAAAGGCAATCCAGTCTGGGGAAACGGCGATCCGGAGATCGAAAAGACCGTGCGCATCTGGCCGCATAAAATGAACGGCGAGGGCCATTACCTTGCCCTGTTCCGCAAAAAAGGCGAAGCCATTCCTTATGAGACAGAAGAAAAACCGATCGAAAAGAAAAACAAAAAACAGAAAAACCGGAAAAAAGACCGCGGAACGGAAGCACCGGGTCCGTCGAAAGCAGAAAAACAGATCCTTTCCGATTTCCTGTCCCGGATGACAGCACCGATCCCGGTGGAGGAACTGGAAGTCCGCGCCGGAAAAGTATACCATTCCCCGTCCCTGCCGGATGGCGTGCGGAATCTTCATTTCCTGCGGAACGGTCTGTATCTCGGTGAACTGAAAAAAGACCGTTTCGAGCCGTCACAGCCGTTTGCCGTGACACTCTCCGCGGACAAGTTCAAAGATTACATGAATTTAAAGGCAGATGACGAGCGTACCGAAAAATATCTCCACGGTGAGACAATTTCCGTAGAGCCGGGAGAGACCGCATCGCCGTCGGGCTGGAAGCTGGTCTGCGTCGATGGATTCGGCCTTGGATGGGGCAAACTGGTCAATGGAACCTTGAAAAATAAGTACCCTGTTGGATGGAGAAAGTAGAAAAATCATGCCAGTTTTTGCAGGAAAAACGTCGAAATATTACAAAGTTATTAACAGAAATTAAAAAAGACTTTCATTTCAGACATACTTGTGTTATAATGGCAAAGTACGGCGGGAAAAAAGGCCCATTTTCCGCAGTAACTTGGAGTGACAATCAGCAACAGAACGTAATAAGTATGAGGTGTACGACATGAAAAAAAAGAAATTATTCAGCCTGGTTTTGGCCACAGTGCTTACGGCAGCAACCGTTCTGCCATGCTATGGTGCCAGTACAAAGGAGAAAATTTCAAATGCTCAGGCAGAACAGGCTGCCGCACAGTCTCAGCTTGACAGCATACAGAGCAGGATTGACGAACTCAATTCCAAAAAGGGACAATCAGAAGAATATCTTTCCGAACTGAACCAGCAGCTGGACGATCTGCAGAACCGTCTGCAGGAGCTTCAGGATCAGTATGATGCGAAGCAGAACGAACTGGTACAGATTCAGGCAGATCTGGAAGATGCAAAAGCAAAAGAAGAAGAGCAGTACGAGGCGATGAAGCTCCGTATCCAGTATATGTATGAAAATTCCTCCGGAAACGGATACATGGCAATGCTCTTTTCTTCCAAAAGCATTTCAGAGCTGATCAGCCGGGCAGAATACATACAGAAAATTTCCGATTTCGACCGCGATCTTATGCAGGAGTATGAGGACACGGTAGACCAGGTAAAAGAAAAAGAAACACAGGTGCAGGAAGAGCAGGCAGCGATCGTAGAACTGCAGCAGCAGAGCAGCGATCAGCAGGAAGCCATTCAGGAGCTGTACGCAGCAGCTTATCAGGAACTCCGTACCTACTCCGCAGAGCTGGACGATGCAAAATCCAGCGAGAGTGCACTGGTAGATGAAATCAACAGCAAAGCAGATGCAATCAATGACCTGATCCGTCAGGCGAAAGAAGAGGAGATTGCAGCGCAGAAGAAAGCAGAAGAGGAAGCAGCCGCAGCAGCCGCCGCACAGCAGGCTGCCGCAGAAGCTGAGGCTGAGGCCGCCAGAAAACAGGCAGCCGAGGCCGCAAGAGTCGCAGCCGCAGAAGCAGCAAATGCCGCAGCGAAAGCAGATACCGATACAAGCAGCAGCTCCGGAAGCAGTTCTTCGGACAGCAGCGCATCCTCCACGACAACGGGGAGTCCATCCGCGTCAGATACTTCCAGCAGCTCCTCCAGCGGAACATACCTTGGAAGATTTAAACTGACAGGCTATTGCTCCTGTTCCATCTGTACCGGACAGTGGTCCGGCGGATCCACCGCGAGCGGAACCACACCGACCGCAGGAAGAACGATCGCCATGGGCGGTGTACCATTCGGAACGAAACTGATGATCAACGGCCAGGTTTACACGGTAGAAGACCGCGGAACCGCTTACGGCCACGTAGACATCTTCTGCAGCAGCCATTCCGAGGCGCTGAGCTTCGGCGTGCAGTATGCAGATGTATATCAGCTGAGCTGAGAAACAAAGATAAGAGATATGCCGGAACAGAACTTCCGGCATATCTCTTTTTTTGACTTTCTCAGAAACTGTCATTCTAAAATAACACCAAAAAGGCCGCAAACCTGTGTAAAATGTACCTTTTGAAGCAATAATAAAAAAAATTAAAAAAAATTCAAAAAAGGTGTTGACATTCCTATAGACATCATATATAATAGCTATTGTTGAAGGACGAGAGTTCAGAAAACAAATAAAATCGAAGCGTGGCTCAGTTTGGTAGAGCGCTGCGTTCGGGACGCAGAGGTCGTGGGTTCGAATCCCGTCGCTTCGACTGGAATGAAAATGCCGAAAGCCTTGACAATCAAGAGCTTCGGCATTTTTTCGTATGTCAGAAAGAGAACAGGAAACAGTACACGAGGAGGAAATTTTTGTGAAAGCATTATTTTTTGATATTGATGGAACGTTACTGAGTGAGATTACAAAAGAAATTCCGCAGAGCGCGCTCGATGCATTGAAAAAGACAGCGGAAAAAGGAAATCTTACGTTTATTAATACCGGCCGCACCTGGTCGGAGCTGCCCGAGGAGCTGAAAAAGCTTCCGTTTTCCGGATTTCTGTGCGGCTGCGGGACCTATCTGCGCCGGGACGGCGAAATCCTGATGCATCAGACGATTCCGAAAAAGCGCTGTGAGGAAATCCCGGTTATTTTAAAGGAGTGCAGGATCGGCATGATTCTGGAGGGAACGGATAATGTTTATTTTTCGTCGGAGGTATCCCGTTTTCGGGAGGTCGAGCAGACCCGTGCCTATTTCGCAGCTGTCGGAATCGGACTCGCGGAGACAGCGGAGACAAAAGGAATCATTTACGATAAATTTTGTATCGTAACCGATGCACAGTCTGATATAGAACGTATGTACCGTGAATTTGAGCAGGAGTTTGATATCATGGATCGCCGCGGCGGTGTATACGAAATCGTTCCGCACGGCTGCAGCAAAGGAACAGCTGTGGACTATGCGCTGAAACAGTTTCAGCTGGAGAAAGAAGATGCATACGTATTTGGCGACAGCAGCAACGACCTTACCATGTTCCGGTGCGGCGCACACACCATTGCGCTTGGAAAACATGATGAGATTCTGGATCCGTACACAGAGTACGTAACCGATACCGTCGAGCGGGACGGCGTGGCAAAGGCGATGGAGCATTACGGATTGATCTGACAGAAAAAAAGAAAAAAAGAAAGCGAAGGGGCGCATTTGAAAAGAAATTTTCAGGTGCGCCCCTTTGGTTGCAATTTTTTGAAAAAGGAAACAAGAAAAGCAGCGTCTGAAAAGGTATGTGCATTGCAAAGTAAAAAATTTCATGGTAATATAAAAATGAGTTTTTATGTATATTTGTAATGATACCAGGAGGTGAGCGTTCAGAAGTTCCATGGAAACAGAAAAAAATCAGATAAATAAAAAAAGCCTCAGATACCGTTTTACAGCAGGAACGATCGGAGTAAGTGTCTGGCAGCAGGAATGAATGCTCACTTGGCAAAGCCTATAAAAATTGAAAACATAAAGAGAATTTTGTGTGAATATTGTGTGTAGTGGTTGCAACTTCTCAAATCCGTATACCTGTTTTTCACGTTTTGTAGGATATTATAACGTAAATGTAAAACTGGCAGGGACAGGTTCTCTGTATACAGATAAAAGCAGGATAATGAAGTATAAAACAGAGAGAGGATTTTTATAAAATGGAAAAGTATGAAGACAAAATATATTCTTTAGGTGAGGCTGTAACGGGACAGACACAGGCTATGTCACAGGCCGTACAGAAAACACTGGAAAATAATGGCGGGGTAGGTATAATGACAGGATCTTATGACCAAAACCTGTCTATTTTGTCTGTGAATAATCTGCTGTTGCATAGTACAGGATATACATTCGATACTTTCATGGAACAGACAAAAGGCTCATTGAGAAACTTCTTTTATGACGAGGAAGATAGACTGGAGCGAGACCGTTTTTTGCAGCTTCACGGAACAGGGGAAGCACAGATCCTTACAGCAGACGGTACAGTGAAAAATGTACGGCTTTGTAAAGAGGATGCGACAGATGAGGCGGGCAGACAGATCTGGGTTATGTCCGTACAGGTCAACTGGGATCATGTAAATTTGACACTGCTCAATGAGGCTATCTGTTCCGGCTTCTGGTATTTTGACTGTGACGAAAACAGTGAGATTGTGAATGCAAACTGGAGTCATGAATTCCGAAAAATGCTTGGCTATCATGACACTCTGGACTTTCCGAATAAACTGGAATCCTGGTCAGATCTTCTGCATCCACAGGATAAAGAAAGAGTAATGGTGCAGCTTCAGGCGGCAATTAAGGATAAGACGAACCAGATAAAATACCAGGTAGAGTATCGTATGAGAATGAAGGATAATCAATACCAGTGGTTTCGGGCATCGGCAGAAGTAATACGCCGTCTGGATGGTTCTGCCAGCAGGATTGCCGGGATTTTTATTAATATTGATGCGGAAAAAAAAGAGGCCATGCAGGCACAAAAATCTGCTGCTTTCCACCGGGCTTTTACGAAAGCAGACCTGTGTGAGTATTATGTAAATCTGGAAGCGAATACTTTTGATACCTTTAAGGTTGAACCGTCCCTGATGACAGTCTTTGAACAGAGTCATACATGGGATGAACTGATCCGTCATTTTGTGGATTCCTATGTTGTGGAGACAGATAAGAAGGCGGTATCCTCTTTTTACGACCGTGGTTATATTGCAGAAAGGCTGAAGGGTCTGGAAACCGAATTGGCTTTAGAGTGCCGTATCACTCTGAATGGAGAAGAACGATGGGTCCGCAATGTGGTCATACGTGGCGAAATAGAGGATTCAGAATATGCCATGATCTTTCTGCGTGATATCACAGAGACAAAGGTAGAGAGCGCACGGCATCTGCAGATGGCAGCGGATAATGCTTCCATGGAGCAGCTGATTCAGAGTATTGTGCGTCTGGTTGACCGCTTTGTTGTCTGTGATCTGGAAAATGACAGATATGAATTCTATAACCTGAATGGACAGATGCTATATAAACCTTTGGGATTCTATCATGATTTTCAGATGCAGGTTCTTGAAAAGTATAAGACACTGGAACCATTGGAAACTATGGACATCCTGATCGCACCGGAAAATATCCGGAAGAATCTGAAAAGTGAAAATGATATTTATAAGTTTGAGTACTGCAGCCTGGATGAAAAGACTTATAAGATCGCTTCTTATATTCCTTTGGAATGGAAGAATGGAAAGCTGGAAAAGGTATTGCTGGCATCCATGGATGTGACACAGGAGAAGAAAGCAGAGATTGAATCCCGTCAGGCACTGAAAGAGGCTTACCGGTCTGCAGAAAATGCAAACCGTGCGAAAACAGAATTCCTTTCCAATATGTCACACGATATCCGGACACCGATGAATGCCATTGTCGGCCTGACAGCAATTGCAGGAGCAAATATTGAGAGCCAGGACAGAGTCATTGAATGTCTCAGCAAAATTACAAAATCAAGCCGTCATCTGCTGGGACTGATTAATGAAGTGCTGGATATGGCACGTATTGAAAGTGGAAAAATGACGCTGGCACAGGAGGATTTCAATCTGCCAGATCTGGTGGATAATCTTATAACACTCACAAAACCGGTGATTGATGAACATAAACACAATTTAGATATACACATTAATCACATTGAACATGAGAGTGTCTGTGGTGACAGCCTGAGAATCCAGCAGGTATTTGTGAATCTGATGAGTAATGCGGTCAAGTATACACCGGATGGCGGGAATATTACTTTTTCCATAGAGGAAAAGCCAAATGGATTTTCGGAACTTGGATGCTATGAATTTACGATTGAGGATAATGGGATCGGTATGTCACCGGAATTCCAGAAAATCATGTTTGATCCTTTCAGCCGCGCAGATGACCATCGGACAACCAGAGTCCAGGGAACAGGTCTGGGAATGGCAATCAGCAGAAATATTGTGAACCTGATGAATGGTAATATTAAAGTGGAAAGCACCTTACATAAGGGAACTAAAATTACAGTAACAATTTATCTGGAACTTCAGGAAAAAGAAAAAGAACAGGACAGAAATCTGATGAATCTACCTGTTCTGGTTGTGGATGATGATAAGACATGCTGTGAAAGTACAGTTGCCACATTGAAGGAGATTGGGATTACAGGCGAATGGGTTCTCTCCGGCAGAGAAGCCGTTGAGCGCTGTTATGCACATCATGAGCTAAAAAATGATTACTTTGCTGTTATTTTAGATTGGAAAATGCCGGATATGGACGGAATTGAAACAGCCAGACAGATCCGGAAACGGATAGGGAAAGAGATTACCATTATTGTACTGACATCTTATGAATTCAGCGAGATCGAAGAAGAAGCAAAGGCTGCAGGCGTAGATGCTTTTATTGCAAAACCGCTGTTCCGTTCCCGTTTGACGGCTACATTGCGGCAGTTTACTTCTGGCAGAAAAGAAAAAACAGCAAGAAATTATCTGGATGAGCTGTCTGAAGCAGATTACACAGGAAAAAGAATTCTGCTGGTCGAGGATAATGAGTTAAACAGAGAAATTGCTGTTGAAATTCTGCAGATGACAGGGGCGGAAGTGGAAACGGCAGAAAATGGAAAAATTGCAGTTGAAAAAGTAGAAGCTTCACCGAAAGGCTTGTATGACCTTATTTTTATGGATATCCAAATGCCTGTCATGAATGGTTATGAGGCAACCGCAGCAATCAGGAGCCTTCCGGGTGAACAGGGAAAACTACCGATTGTTGCCATGACAGCAAATGCTTTTGCAGAAGATGTACAGCTGGCAAAAAATACAGGCATGAATGGACATATCGCGAAACCGCTGGATATGAATAAGCTGAATGATGTTCTGGAAAACTGGCTGTAATTGTTTCCCAATTATTGAATTAATGATTTTATCAGGAAAGAATGAGGAAAATACGAGGATGAAAAAGGCAAAACAATGTCTGATAGCATTACTGTCAGGTGTGCTTTTAGCAATTACTGTTTTGTCTGGCTGTGGACAATCTCAAAAAGCAGTATCTAAAAATGACGATCACCTTACCGTGTATCTGTGGGAAAATCGTTTAATGAAAAATATTGTACCCTATATCCATGAGCAGTTTCCAGATCAGGATATTGAGTTTATTACCGGTAACAATGATACCGATTTATATAGCTATTTTGAGGAACATGGTGAACTGCCGGATATCATAACCGTACGTCGATTTTCTGGAAAAGATGCACAGGATCTGGAGCCATATCTAATGGATTTTGCTTCTTATGACGTGGTTTCCAGGTATTACTCCTATGCATTGCAATATTATAAAAATTCAAAAAATGAGATTCAGTGGCTTCCTATCTGCGGTATACCGCAGACGATTATTGCCAACAAGACATTGTTTGAACAGTATGGAATCAAGATACCGAAAAACTATAAGGAATATGTACAGGCATGCCAGCAATTTTATGATAATGGTATAAAACCGTATTCCCTGGATCTTGCAGAAGACTGGTCTGCTCATGAGGTGATTCAGACAGGTGCAATTGGGGAATTCATGAGTCTGGATGGAATCGAATGGAGAAGCTCAGCTGAAAGTGCATCAGGGGATATCGCGTTTGATGATGCGTTATGGAAACGTATTTTTTCAGAAACCAATACATTTTTGAAGGACTCACATTTTACAAGTGATGATATCAGCGTCGATATTAATACTGCAACGCAGATGTTCCTTGAGGGAAAAGCAGCAATGTTTCATGGTTATCCGGCACTTATGCAGGAATTTCAGGAACAGATGGATGCAGAATTAACTCGTATACCGTTTTTTTCACAGATTTCGGATGAAGCTTTTATAAATATGACCCCTTCTCTGAATATTGCATTTAACAAAGAACTGGAAAAAGATCAGGAAAAACTGGACCTGGCATTCGATGTCCTGGAGTGTATGATTTCAAAAGAAGGACAAACATTGATCGCAGATGGAAAGGGTGTAATTTCATTAAATGTAGATGTTCCAAACATGATGGAAGATGTACCTGGACTGGAAGATGAAATTAATAATAATTCTGTTTATATCCGATATTCTGCTCAAAAATCATTTGATGCCAGTCTTGAGGCTGTTCACGGATTATTGTCAGGGGAAATGGATGAAACACAGCTGATGAAAGAATCTGGCATTGCCAGAACTTTCAATCAGCTCTTTTTTAGCATCAGTTCCCTCTTGACATTTTTTCATTTCCTGCTATACTTATCAAAAGTAATTACTAAAGATAACTAATTTTTAAACAGAAAGGAACCTTTTCCATGACACAGGAAAAATTAAAGCAGTTCCTGGATGCGTGTTTTGATGCAAAGCGTCTGATCGAGAAGCTCCCGGACCTGCCGGACGGTATGAAGCCGCGGCAGGTGCATGTGCTGGATGCGGTGAGTGAGATTCAGAAAAAGCAGGGCTTCTGCCGCGTCAGCGACATCAGCAGCTATATGAACACAACGCTGCCGAGCATCACCAAGCTGGTGCAGGAACTGGAGGAGAGAAATCTTCTCGTGAAACAGGCGGATGAAAAAGATAAGCGCGTGATCAACCTGACACTGACCGAAGAGGGAAAAGAGTTTGTGGAACTCCGCGTGACGCACTTTCACGGGGAATGGGCATCCCGCCTGCCAGATCTGGACGACGCGGTGGTGGACGAATTTGTGCATGCAATCACACGGATGCAGGAAACGATGCCGGGAATAAAAGGAGTGAAAAACAATGGCAAAAGAAAATAAGAAAGAAGTATCGTTTGTAGAGGGACCGATTTTCCAGTCCCTGATCCGCTTTGCGCTGCCGGTGCTCGGCGCGCTGATTCTGCAGGCGGCTTACGGTGCGGTCGACCTTCTCGTGGTCGGCTGGTTCGGCGATGCGTCGAGTATTTCCGCTGTCGGAACCGGAAGCAACTTCATGCAGATGGTAACACTTATCATCACCAGCCTTGCGATGGGTTCGACCGTTATGATCGGCCAGCACATCGGCGAGGGCAAGCCGGATAAGGCCGGCAAAACCGTGGGAACCTCGATTGTTCTGTTCGCCATCATCGGTGTCGTCATGACGGTGATTCTGGAGCTGTTCGCAGGCCCGATCGCCAATATTTTACAGGTCCCGGCGGAGTCTTTTGACAAAACCGTCCTCTACCTGCGGATCTGTTCCGGCGGTATTCTGATCATCATCGCGTACAACGTCATCAGCAGCGTGCTTCGCGGAATCGGTAATGCAAATCTGCCGCTTTTATTCGTCGGCATCGCCTGCGCAGCCAATATTGCCGGAGATCTGTTCTTCGTCGGTGTGCTGAAACTGGACGTTGCGGGAGCAGCGCTTGCGACGGTTCTGGCGCAGCTGATTTCTGTCATCGCCTCCATGGGTGTGTTGAAAAAAGGCAATCTGCCGATTGAATTCAAAAAAGAAGACTGCCGCATCGACCATGACGAGCTGAAGAAAGTCCTGAACGTCGGTGTGCCGATCGCGCTGCAGGAGACGACCGTACAGATTTCCTTCCTTGTGATCAACTCGATCATCAACGGCATGGGCCTTATGCCGTCCGCCGGATACGGTGTGGCGCAGAAGCTGACCTCATTCATCATGCTGATCCCGTCCTCTGTGATGCAGTCTGTGTCAGCATTCGTGGCACAGAACACCGGAGCCGGAAAGAAAGACCGCGCGTGGAAGGGCTTCCTCACCGCAATCGCAACGGGCTGCTCTCTTGGAGTTGTGATTTTCTGCATCGGTTTCTTCGGTGGAAGTGTCATCTCCAGAATCTTCACGAGCGATCCGGCCGTTATAGAGCAGAGCGCCGCTTACCTGCGCGGTTTCGCACCGGAATGTATTCTGACCTGTGTGCTGTTCAGCAGCATCGGATACTTCAACGGCCGCGGCATCAGCATCCCGGTTATGATCCAGGGAATCACCTCCGCCTGCCTGATCCGTATTCCGCTGGCGCTGTTCTTCTCACACCTGCCGAATACGAACCTGACCTTCGTCGGCATGTCCACCCCGATCACAACCGTATACGGCATCTGCTTTTTCATGATCTGCTTTGCACGGTTAAAGAAAAAAGGGCAGATGTAATTGAATCAAACATAACAGAACTGCCTGGGAAACGGCACGGAGCGATCCGCCGTTTCCCAGGCAGTTTTTGGTATTGTTTGTCCGGAACTTTTTTGATACAATACAGACAGAAAGAGCGGAACCCTGTTCAGAAGGGACAGAACAGACGGAAAGGGGAAGAGGAGTGGATAACAGAGAAATCATCAATGAGACACTGGTCCATCTGTTTCACGAGATACAAAAACTGGAAGAAGAGGCGATCATCACCGAGGATTTCAAGGATCTGACGAACAACGATATGCACATCATAGAAGCCGTCGGCCTGGAGGGCGGCAATATGTCATCGATCGCGGCAAAGCTCGACATCACGGTCGGATCGCTGACAACGTCGATGAACAGTCTGGTGAAAAAAGGCTACACCGAGCGGGAGCGCAGCGAGAAGGACCGCCGGATCGTCTACATCCACCTGACCGGAAAGGGACGGCAGGCATTCCATCATCACGCAAAATTCCACGAGCAGATGACGGATGCCGTGATGGCGGAACTCGGAGAAGAGGAAGTGCAGGTGCTCGGGAAAACGCTGAAAGCGCTGACGGACTTCTTTCGGTCGTATAAAAAATAGAAACAAAAAGGCTTTTGCAGCCGGGACAGAATCAGAAAAATCTGTCCGGTATGCAAAAGCCTTTTTCGCATGGAAACGCATAGAAAAATGCTATTTTTCTACGCCGTTCTTTTCACAGAGATCCGCGAGCACACACCGTTCACAGTGCGGTGTCGTCCGCGCAGTACAGACCTCGCGTCCGTGCTCCACAAACCGGTGGCAGAGCGAGCTTCCTTCTTCCGGCGGCACAATTTTCCAGAGTGCCATCTCCACCTTCTTCGGATCCTTGCAGTCATGCACGAGCCCGATGCGGTTGCACAGCCGGATGCAGTGCGTATCCGTCACAATCGCAGGCTTTTTGAATACATCGCCCATAATCAGGTTCGCACTTTTCCGTCCCACGCCCGGGAGCTTCAAAAGTGCGTTAAAGTCATCCGGCACCTGGCTGTGGTACTCGTCGCGCAGCATGCGCATGCAGGCGTTGATGTCGCGTGCTTTGCTCTTTCCAAGACCGCACGGCCGCACAATTTCCTCGATTTCCTCCGGTGTCGCGTTTGCCAGCGCATCGATATCAGGATACTTTGCGTAGAGATCCTCCACCACAACATTGACCCGCGCATCGGTGCACTGTGCGGCCAGGCGGACACTGACGAGCAGCTTCCACGCCTGGTCATAGTCAAGCGTACAGTCGGCGTCAGGATATTCTTGTTTCAAACGTTCAATGACGGCAAGCGCCAGTTCTTCTTTTGTCATCGTGTTAAACTCCCATTCTCAAAGATATAAAAACAGCGAAAGCTATCAGGATCCTTTCTCGCGTGCTGCCTTCCGAAGCTGCAGCGGCGTCGTGTGAAACCGCTCGCGGAAGAGGCGGTGAAACAGCTTATCGTTTGTAAAACCATGCTTTTCCGCGAGCGTGCCGACCGGCAGATCCGTGGCGATCAGGTCGCGGTAGATGCGGGAAAGACGGTAGGAATTCAAGTATTCCAGATACGTCGTTTCCATGTTCTGGCGGAAGAACCGGCAGAAATATTCCGGCTGCAGCGAGACAACATCGGCAGCCTCCTTCAGCGTAATCGGCCGCTGGTAATTTTCCTGCGTGTACGTCAGAATCGTATCGAGCCGTGTCTGCGTCCGGGAGCTCATCGGGTGGTGCGCAAGCGGGCTCTTCTCGGAAAATTTCGTGTAGAGCAGATCGAGAAACGTAAAAAGCTCCCGCTGGAACGTCAGCAGATAGCCGTCGGGCATTTCCTCATGAAGCTGCATCATCGAAAGCAGAAGACGCCGGAACTGGCTGATATTTTTCTGCACTTCCGGATTCGTACTGTCGTAGTCAATCGAGAACCAGAGCTGTGACGGATCAGGCAGATAGTTCGCAAGGAACGCATCCGGAATCTGCATCAGAATCGAGCGGTTTCCCGTGGACGGACAGCGAGCCGTGTGGATACGCCCGGAATTGATCAGAAGAAATTGACCCGGAAGGACGGTCTTGGTGCGGTCCGAGAGCGTGACAATGGAGGAACCCTCCAGAATATAAATAATTTCCAGCGCGTCGTGCCAGTGCGGCGGCGAAAAACTGCCGAAATCGTCGGTTACACGAAATTCGATGCTGCGGTTCGGCTGCAGCGTGATGTGTTCCTGGCGTGTCTGGCGCGGCAGATGATCTTTGCGTGGCATAAAAAACTCCTTTTTTGTTCAACTTAGTGTATCACTATCTTATCACGAAACCTCCGAATTGGGTATAGCAATTTTTGTATGAAGTTGTTATAATAAATGAACACAAAGCCACGTCAAATACGGCTTCGTGCAAACTCAATCTAAAGAAAAGTGAAGGAAGAAAACGTATGTATCAAGTATGGAGTAACTTTTTAAATCCCGGCCAGATCGCCATGCTGGGAATCGTGGTCACCTTTCTGCTGACCTTTCTGGCGTTAAAGCATCCATTTTCCTTTCTGCCGAGCGATCACGGCAGAGAATTTGCCGTAAACGGCGGCCTCTCCCGCGGAAAACTGCGCGGCGTCGGCCTCGTGATCGTCATCTGTTTCCTGATCGGAAGCGTATTGTTCCTGCCTCTTGGCGCCGAGTATGTGATCTACGCGATCCTGCTCGTCTGCATCATGCTGAGCGGCTACCTCGACGATGCATCCGAAACCCCGTGGAGCGATTACAAAAAAGGCGCGATTGACCTCGTCATCTCCATTGTGACCGTCATCACCTTTGTGAATTACAATTCCACCACGATCTACTTCGGAAACATGTCCCTTACCATTCCGAAAGTGGTCTACATAATCCTCGGCATCATCCTGATCTGGATTTCGATCAACGTTACAAACTGTTCCGACGGTGTCGACGGACTCTGCGCGAGCCTTTCCTGTGTGGTTATCTTCGCGTTCAGTATGATTTTCCACGATGTCCTTGGAAGCTTCACCGTAGCCAATTACCTGTTCGTGGCAGCGCTTCTCGCGTACCTGTATTTCAACACCTCGCCGAGCAGCATGCTGATGGGAGACGCCGGTTCGAGAGCACTTGGTTTCTACATCGCCATCCTTGCCATGCAGTCCCGCCATCCGTTTTTATATCTGCTGATGGCAGGCGTGATGATCGTCGACGGAGGAATCGGTCTTGTCAAAGTATTTTTACTCCGTTTCCTGAAAATCGCAATCCTCAAAAATACAAGAACACCGCTGCATGACCATGTCCGCCTGAAATACAAGTGGTCCGACAGTCAGGTTGTGATCCGCTTTGTGATCCTGCAGATCCTGCTGGCCGTCATTGCGTATCTGATTGCAGCATAAGAAAAAACAGAAGAGAAACGGGAGTGTGTCTTTTGCAGACGTCTGCGGGGCACACTCCCGTTTTGCATCCCAGCCCCCGAATACACCAAAAAGATAGAAAAAGATAATATCGCCGTATTTTTTCACAGAATCCGCCCTGTTTTCGAAAGCAAGAGTGTGGTAGTATAAAATTACCAAAAAACGTCAGCCTGAAACGATAATTCTGTAAAGATTGATGAAAAGAAAGTGCTTTCAGCTATCTGTTTCAGGCTCATCCAATCAGGAGGTAATGAAAAGATGAAATTCACAGAAGGTTACTGGCTTCCGAGTGAAAAAGCAAATGCATCTCATGCAATGCAGGCTTATGAAGTAGAGCAGATCCCAGGCGGTATGCGTATCCTGGCTACCACCCGCCCGATCGAGCACAGAGGTATGACCCTGAACCTGCCGACCATCACCGTTGAGTTCGTGGCACACACACCGGATACCATCTCCATGGAAGCATGGCACTATGAAGCATACGACAACAAAGTTCCGTCCTTCGACAAAACAGAGAGCGTATACGAGGACGTAACCGTTACCATCAACGACGATGAGGCAGTTCTCGACACCGGAAGCGTACTGGTACGCGTACAGAGAAAAGGAATCTTCGCTTACACCTTCGAGGCAGACGGAAAAGTCCTGACCGGAAGCGGATTCCGCAACCTTTCCTATATCAGATGGGATCGCAAGCAGAGCACCATGCTGCCGGCACCGAACTACATGACCGAAAAATATCAGCCATACATGGTAAGTGAGCTGTCCCTTGGCGTAGGTGAGTGCGTATACGGCCTTGGTGAGAGATTCACCCCATTCGTGAAAAACGGACAGGTTGTCGATACCTGGAATGAAGACGGCGGTACTGCATCCGAGATCGGATACAAATGCGTACCATTCTATATGACAAACAACGGCTACGGTATTCTCGTTGACAGTACCGACAACGTTTCTTTCGAAGTAGCAAGTGAAAAAGTAGAGTATGTCGGCTTCTCCGTACCGGGCGAAAGAATCAAATACTATCTGTTCCACGGACCGTCACCGAAGAAGATCATGAACGAGTACACCGCGCTGACCGGACGCCCGGCACTTCCTCCGGCGTGGTCCTTTGGTCTGTGGCTGTCCACATCCTTTACCACAAACTACGACGAAGAGACTACCACATCCTTCATCGAGGGAATGGAAAAGAGAAATATTCCGCTGAGCGTTTTCCACTTCGACTGCTTCTGGATGCACGAATTCCACTGGTGCGATTTTGAGTGGGACAAGAAATGCTTCCCGGATATTCGCGCAACCTTAAAGAAATATCACGACAAAGGTCTTCACATCTGTGCATGGATCAACCCGTATATTGCACAGGGAACCGCATTCTTCAAAGAAGGCGCTGCAAACGGCTATCTGCTGCAGAGAGCAGACGGAAAAGGCGTATGGCAGACCGACAACTGGCAGGCAGGTATGGGCCTTGTGGACTTTACCAACCCGGATGCGGTTAAATGGTATACCGATAAACTGAGAACTGTTCTGGACTGCGGCGTAGACTGCTTTAAGACCGACTTCGGCGAGAGAATCCCGGTTGACGTTGTTTACCACGACGGAAGCGATCCGCAGGCAATGCACAACTACTATACATACCTGTACAACCAGGCAGTATTCAGCCTGTTAAAAGAAGTAAAAGGTGAGAACGAGGCAGTTCTGTTTGCAAGAAGTGCAACAGCAGGAAGCCAGAAATTCCCGGTACACTGGGGCGGCGACTGCTCTGCAAACTATCCGTCCATGGCAGAAACGCTGCGCGGCGGCCTTTCCTTCGCCATGAGCGGCTTCTCCTTCTGGAGCCATGATATCTCCGGATTCGAGAGCACCGCAACACCGGATCTGTACAAGAGATGGTGCGCATTTGGACTGATGTCTACCCACAGCCGTCTGCACGGATCCACAAGCTACCGTGTGCCGTGGCTGTTCGACGAAGAGTCCTGCGACGTAGTAAAATTCTTCACCAACCTGAAATGCTCGCTGATGCCGTACATTTTCCAGAAATCTGTAGAGGCACACGAGGAAGGAACCCCGGTTATGCGCCCGATGGTATTCGAGTTCATGAACGACCCGGCCGTTCCGTATCTGGATCAGCAGTACATGCTGGGTGATGCCCTTCTGGTAGCACCTGTCTTCCGTGAGGACAAGGTAGCACAGTACTATCTGCCGGAAGGCACCTGGACAGAACTTCTGACCGGCGAGACAAAAGAAGGCGGCAGATGGTTCCAGGGAACCTATGACTACTTCTCCATGCCGCTGTATGTAAGAGAAAACAGCATCGTAGTCAGAGGAAACTGCGACACCAAACCGGATTATGACTACGCGGACCATGCAAACGTATGCGTATATCAGTTAAAAGACGCAGCTGAGACAAAGGTTTCGGATATCCACGGAAACACCGTATTCACCGTGAAAGCAGTCAAAGACGGCGATGCAGTGAAAGTATCCGTAGAAGGCGCACATACCGAACTGAAAGTAGAAGTATTCGTCGGAAACGAGAAGAAAGAGGCTGTGCTGGCAGCAGATGCGAACGAAGTTGTTGTTGCATAAGCATCGGAATGTAAGAATATAGGGAGGGAGAGGCACGGAAAAGCAAATTTTTCTGTGACCTCTCTTTTCAAAAAAGGAGAATAAAACAATGCGTTTTCAGACAGAAAATGGTGTGTTAATTGCACAGGCAAACGGAGAAACACTGCGGATTGAGCCGTGGGGAAAAGATTCCTTACGTGTCCGCGCAACGATGCTTCCGGGATTTTCCGGAAAGGACTGGGCGCTGACCGAAGTGCCGGAAAAAACAGAGGCAAAAGCAGAGCAGTTTGCGGTCGATCATCTGGAAATCGACGGATCGATGGGAAAAAGAACCAGCGCATCCATCACCAATGGAAAAATCCGTGCTGTGGTCAACTTTGCAGGAGTTATCACCTTCTACAAAGAAGAACAGGAAATTTTAAGAGAATATCACCGTTGCTACGACGGAACGATCAGCAAAGAGAGCCGCTGCTTAAAAACGGTCAACCGTGAGTGGAAAGGTGTGATCGGCGGAAGCGAATACAGCCTGAACCTGAAATTTGAGAGCAACGACGAAGAGAAGATTTTCGGAATGGGCCAGTATCAGCAGAAATACATGGATCTGAAGGGATGCACCCTGGAGCTGGCGCAGCGGAACTCCCAGATCAGCGTACCATTCGCCGTATCCAGCTTAGGATATGGTATGCTGTGGAACAATCCGGCTGTCGGACAGGTAACCTTCGGAAAGAACTACACCGAATGGACTGCACGCTCGACCAAAGATATGGACTACTGGCTGACCGCAGCCGATACACCGAAAGAGATCCTGGAAAATTACACCGCAGTGACCGGCCGCGCGCCGAAATTCCCGGAGGACCGTATGGGCCTGTGGCAGTGCAAGCTGCGCTACCGTACGCAGGAGGAAGTGCTTGAAGTGGCACGCCGCTACCAGAAGGAAGGCATCAAAATCGATCAGATTGTCATCGATTTCTTCCACTGGACCGTACAGGGCGACTGGAAATTCGATGAAAAATACTGGCCGGATCCAAAAGCCATGGTGGACGAACTGCATTCCATGGGAATCAAAGTTATCGTTTCCGTATGGCCAAGCGTAGACCGGAAGAGCGAGAATTTCTGGCCGATGCTGGACCGCGGCCTGCTGATTAAAACAGAGCGCGGCGCCCTGCAGACGTATGATTTCCAGGGGGACTGCGTGGAAATCGATGTGTTCAACCCGGAAACCAGAAAATACGTCTGGGAAGTCTGCAAGAAAAACTATTATGATTTTGGAATCGATGCCTTCTGGCTGGACAACTCAGAACCGGATTTCGGCGTTTACGATTTCGATCATTACCGCTATATCGACGGACCTGCTCTTTCCTGCAGCAATATCTATCCGCAGCTGTACAGCCGTGTCTTCTATGACGGCATGAAAGCAGAAGGAGAAGAAAATATTGTAAACCTGCTTCGCTGCGCCTGGGCCGGAAGCCAGAAATACGGAAATGTTGTATGGTCCGGCGATGTGCCGAGTACCTTTGAAGCCTTCTATGATCAGCTCCAGGCCGGCCTTAATATGGGTCTTGCCGGCATTCCATGGTGGACAACCGATATCGGCGGCTTTATGACAGATGATGTCAACGACCCGGATTTCCAGCAGCTTCTGATCCGCTGGTATGAGTTTGCCGTTTACTCTGCTGTTTTCCGTATGCACGGCGACCGCGGACCGCACAACATTCCACCGCTCGATGACCGTGATTTTGGCGGCGGCTACCTGTATACCGGCCAGTCCAATGAACTGTGGAGCTATGGAGAAGAAAATTACCGGATCATGAAAAAATATTACGACATCCGCATCAGCATGCACGATTACATCAAACAGCTGTATGACGAGGCATCCGAAAACGGTTCTCCGCTGATCCGTACCATGTTCTACGAGTTCCCGGATGACAAAAAATGCTGGGAGCTGCAGGATCAGTATATGTTCGGAAGCGAATACCTGGTAGCGCCGATTTTCCATCTGAACGAGTTTGAGCGTGAAGTATATCTTCCGGAAGGACGCTGGGAAGACACCAGAGACGGAAAAGTGTACGAAGGCGGACAGACTATCCGTGCCGCTGCACCGATCGATTCGATTCCGGTATTTAAGAAAATGGCATAAGATCGTGTAAAAAGGTCAAAAAAGAAAACAGTACAGAAGACACACACAGCGTGGGGACTTTTCTGTACTGTTTTCTTTTCGACTCTAACTGCGCATCAGATATCCATATTTGCGCATCTGTCGGCGTATGATTTGCTCAACACGCTGGCGGATTTCCAGAGGGTAGTAATCGGCCAGAGAAGCCAGTTCCGTGCAGACATCTTTTGGCGTAAAGGAAAAGTGAAGCTGGATACCGTATAATTCCTCCGCAGCATCCAGCTGTGTATCAAAATCAGAGCTGAAAGGTTTGGCTTCGATGCGTTCCATACAAACATCCATCGGCAGATCCAGAGGGTAGTCATTGCTGGTGTCTGCAAACAGGCATAAACCCTGATCGAACAGGGGACTTAGAGAATATTGCGCTGTTTCTGTATCATATAGAACAGCGATGTTGTTGGTGTGCCGGTCTTCATTCAGAAAGAAGGCATCAATTTCCAGCATAGCGGTCAAATATGCGCCGAAGTTCTGAATTCCCGTCATGTTTTCTAACTGGTCTGCCAGAAAACGAATGCGTTCCGCAGGTTCTGAAAAAGCAGCAAGTGAGATTGCCAGACTGTCTCCGGTATTCTGACGGTACAGTTTTTCCAATGGGATCAGCATCTGATTTGCTTTTAGAAAATCAGGACTGGAACAGCCACTGCGGAGAGTGCCGCGGTATGCAATCCGAACAGGCTGATACAGGACAAACGGATGGGAAAGAGTGCTTTTTTGCAGTAAATGAGACACCAGTGTCTCCGAGAGTCCCTCATATCCCATATAGTCGGATTTGTACCAGATATTACCGATTTTCCACTTGAGCTGGTCCCCTTTTGAGGTGTGATCTGTTTTTTTGACAGGCAGCTGATTATCAAGACGGATCTGTTCCATGGCGTGCCTCCTTATTCTTCAGAATCAGGATCCATTGCTCGTCACCGGCCATTCGCCCATCTGTTTTTTCAATGATAAGCAGCGGATCATAAAAGGGAAGTCCCATTTCTTTTAAAATATCTTTGGCATGATCGCGTGTTTTGGGAAAACAGCGGCTTTCCAGAAACCAGGTAAAATCATCCCAGGTCGGATGCTCCACAACGCCAAAGGCACGAAGCGGAATTTTTTTTGTGTAATTCTGGATTGCAATTTTCTCATGACGGAAGTCGATATCAATCGTTGTGCAAAGCTGATCGCGGTAAAGAAAACACATCCGCGTTTTGACATCGGGATCCGTGCTGAAACAGTGAGCACGGGCAATTTGATTGTATACCGTCTGCCTGCTGACCTGAAAGGTGCGCGCGATCTCGGCAATACTTTTTCCCTGCTGCTGCATGGCAGCCATCTGAATGATTTGTGGCAGCGAAAAAGCAGGTTTTCTTCCAGCTGCATGGCGCAGGGCTTCTTTTTGGGCTAACTGCTGGTATTGTTCCGCGTCCTTGGAAAGCTTGCGCAGCTCCTTTGGATCTGTTGTTCCAAAGATCTCATAAATCTGCTGCTCAAATGTGTTTTTCATGCAATCACCTCGTTTCTGCCATTACTGTATCACAGAGATCTGAAAGCGTCAAGAAATCATTTATTGACAAAAAACGAACTGATTGAGAAAAGTTACGGCTCGCAGATGTCTGAGAACAGCAATCATGGCGATGAAAGAACTTCCCTGCAGTGCAGGCAAAAGCTTGACAGAAAAAAGAAAAGTAGCGTACAATAAAGAAGCAGTACAGAGAGGCACGCAAACCGTGGGATTTCTGTGCTGTTTTTTTAGCAAAAAGGGAGGTTTTCAAAATGAATGAACTGGTTGAACTGTTAGACGAACTGCAGAAAAAAGCAAAAGCAGACCCCATTCTGCGTGGAAAACTGCTTCAGACAAGGGAAAATCCGAATCCAATCCACGCATTCTGCGAAATCTGCCATGCCTATGGCGTTTCCATCTATGAAATGGATCTTGCCATGGCAGGTGAAGAATTTTACGCAGAAATCAAACGCAGCACCAATGGCGGCGGAGAAAATTCCCCGGCGCTTGAAGGGGAAGATGACTTCTATGAGCTGTTTCTGGCAGCGTTAGAAAATATATGATTTTTTGCGAAGAATGTAAGTATTGATGAGTGTGGAAAGCTGCATGGACAGTGCCTGATGAACCTGCGAAGGGCTTGCCATGTCGTAGACGACACCGTCAAAAACTTTGAAGCGTTTCTCTTCTGGAAGCATTTCATACTGTTCCAGCGTGACTTTTTCGAGCTGTGGTTGAAGAACTGGCGTCATAAAATACACATCTTTTCCCAAAAATGAAATGAAATCGCTTAAAATTCTTTCTTTAAATGTTCTGCGAGAATCGTATCGTAATCGCCTTCGATTTCCTCATCGCGCCCTGCATACCGCAGATTGGTCTCCACGCCGACCGGCTCCACATCGTCTGCAAATTCCCAGATATGATACCGCAGACCGCGGTGCTCAAAGTCGATGCTTCCGCAGTTGTCCTCTTCCGTATAGGAAAACGTGATTTTTTTCTCGTTTAAGACAGATTGAATTTGTGTCATATGCATAAAGCGTGATACCTCCGATTTTGTAGTTATCTGGAATAAAAAACAGCTACATTTGTTTACATTAGTATAGAACAGGGCGGGAGAAAATTCAATCGAAATTCTGGTCAGAATCATCGCAGCAGCTCTCACACGCGGTGTGCAGAGACAGCACGGGGTCGGAACGACCATCAAACATTACGCCTGCAACAATCAGGAAGAAAACCGCCGCGGCGTATCGAGCATCGTCTCCGAGCGCGCTCTGCGTGAGATCTATCTGAAGGGCTTCGAAATTGCAATCAAAGAATCCCAGCCAAAGGCGATCATGACCTCCTACAACAAGGTAAACGGTGTCCACACCGCCAACAGCTACGATCTGTGCACAACCGCTGCAAGAAAGGAATGGGGCTTTGCCGGCATCATCATGACAGACTGGACCACAACAAACGCTGACGGAGGCTCCTCTGCCGCAAAATGCATTGCTGCCGGAAACGATCTTGTGATGCCGGGAACCGAAACCGACCGCCGCGAAATCCTGGATGCGCTGAGTGCCGAAAATGACCAGTATCTCGAGGAAAAAGACCTGACCGCCTGTGCCCAGAGAATCCTGGAAATGATTTTTACTTCCAATTCATATGAATAATGCGGCGTTTTCAGGGATAAAATAACATCAGAAATAGCTGCGCCCCTTCGCAAAGCAAAATTTTCCATGCGGGCTTTGAATGTTACAGTTCGCTGAGATGCAGTGAACTGTAACATTCAAATAGTTGGGCAATTTCACGATTGAAATTTCCCATAACATGTATTAGAATATAAATGATATCAATAAATACGAGGACGTGAAAAGAATGTCAGGATTAAGTAACACACAATATTTTAAAGTAAAAACAGAGCCGGAGATTCAGGTAAAAGAGGTACTCGAAACCGTTTACAACGCCATGGTAGAAAAAGGGTATAATCCAGTCAACCAGATCGTAGGCTATATCATGTCAGGCGATCCGACGTACATTACAAGCTTCAAGGGGGCCAGAAGCCTGATCATGAAAGTAGAGCGTGATGAACTGGTAGAGGAACTGTTAAAAGAGTACATCAAAAATGAATCCTGGAAGTGAGCGTAATTACTATGAGAATAATGGGATTAGATTACGGCTCAAAAACAGTAGGGGTGGCAGTCAGCGACCCTCTGGGTCTTACTGCGCAGGGAATCGAAATTGTCCGCAGAAAATCGGAGAATAAGCTGCGCCAGACGCTGGCCCGGATTGAAGAGATAGCAAAAGAGTACGGCGTGGAAAAAATCGTACTCGGCTTCCCGAAACATATGAACAACGACATCGGAGAGCGGGCCGAAAAATCTCTCGAGTTCAAAGAAATGCTGGAGAGACGGACAGGCCTGCCCGTTGTCATGTGGGACGAGCGGCTGACAACCGTAGAAGCAGACCGCACCATGATGGAAACCGGAATCCGCAGAGAAAACCGCAAGGAGTACGTGGATATGATTGCGGCTGTTTTTATCCTGCAGGGATATCTCGACTATCTTTCCAATCAGCAGGCAACACAGGAAAACTAAACAAAGGAATATTGTATGGAAAAAATAACATTTGTAACAGATGATGGCGGCAAAGAAGAATTTTACGTGGAGGAGCAGACCAGAATCAACGGAGTCAACTATATTCTGGTATCCGATTCAAAGGACGACGAGGCAAATGCCTATATTCTGAAGGATATCTCCACCGACACCGACGCAGAGGCAGAGTATGTTATGGTAGAAGACGACACCGAATTCGATGCCGTTTCCGGCGTATTTGCTTCCATGTTGGATGACGAGGCAGACATCACCTATTGAACCAGCCGTTTTGAAGCCATACCGGGACGCAGACGAAGCGGGACCGGGACAGCGCTTAAAAGGGCAAATCCTGCAGGTGCGGGACATGCTCCATCAGCCTGAAGTGACGCTCAGGGGATGCGTGCGTGAAGCCGTACCGGTAACGGAATCGTTTGGAAAACATGCGCGGAGGTGCTATTTGAAAAAGAATAATGGAAGTAAATTAAAAATTATACCGCTTGGCGGTCTGGAACAGATCGGTATGAACATCACCGTTTTCGAGTATGAGGACAGTATCATCGTCGTAGACTGCGGACTTGCATTCCCGGAAGACGACATGCTCGGTATCGACCTGGTCATCCCGGATGTAACATATCTGAAAGAAAACATCGACAAAGTCAAAGGCTTCGTCATCACCCACGGCCACGAGGACCATATCGGAGCCCTGCCTTACATCTTAAAAGAAGTCAACGTGCCGGTCTACGCCACCAAACTGACCATCGGCCTGATCGAAAACAAATTAAAGGAGCACAACCTGCTCCGTACCACAAAACGGAAAATCATCAAACACGGACAGTCCATCAACCTGGGCGCATTCCGCATTGAGTTTATCAAAACAAACCACAGTATTGCAGATGCAGCAGCACTGGCAATCTACTCCCCGGCTGGCATCATCGTCCACACCGGAGACTTCAAAGTCGACTACACACCAGTCTTTGGTGATGTCATCGACCTGCAGAGATTCGCAGAGATCGGAAAGAAAGGCGTTCTGGCACTGATGTGCGACAGTACCAATGCAGAGCGGCCTGGCTTTACCATGTCCGAGCGGACCGTAGGAAAGACGATCGACGGCCTGTTTGCCGAGCATCAGAATTCCCGAATCATCATCGCAACCTTCGCATCGAACGTCGACCGTGTGCAGCAGATCATCAACTCTGCTTATAAATACGGCCGTAAAGTTGTCATCGAAGGCCGCAGCATGGTCAACATCATCTCCATCGCGCAGGAGCTGGGCTACATCAATATCCCGGAAAATACCCTGATCGATGTGGAGCAGATGAAAAACTACACCGGCGAGCAGCTTGTCCTGATCACCACCGGAAGCCAGGGCGAGTCCATGGCAGCACTGTCCCGTATGGCGGCACACCTGCACAAAAAGATCTCGATCCTGCCGGGCGACACCGTGATCTTCAGTTCCCACCCAATCCCGGGAAATGAAAAAGCCGTTTCGAACGTCATCAACGAACTGTCTGCACAGGGTGCCAACGTCGTATTCCAGGACGTTCACGTATCCGGACATGCCTGCCAGGAGGAAATCAAACTGATCTACTCCCTGGTAAAACCGAAATACGCCATTCCGGTACACGGCGAGTACCGCCACTTAAAAGCACACGCAGAAGTAGCACAGAGTCTCGGCATCCCGAAAGAGAACATCTTCCTCATGTATTCCGGTGATGTCATGGAACTCGATGAGGACGGCGCAGCAGTAACTGGCAAAGTCCACACCGGAGCCATCATGGTCGACGGACTCGGCGTTGGTGATGTAGGAAATATCGTCCTGCGTGACCGCCAGCATCTGTCCGAGGACGGAATCATGGTCGTTGTACTGACTCTCGAAAAGAGAACGAACCAGCTTCTGGCCGGCCCGGACATCGTATCCCGCGGTTTCGTCTATGTACGCGAATCCGAGGATTTGATGGGCGAGGCAAGAGAAGTTGTAGAAGAGGCGCTGGATGGCTGCCTTTCCAAAAATATCTCCGACTGGGGCAAGATCAAATCCACGATCAAAGATGCCCTCGGCGATTATGTATGGAAGAAAACAAAGAGAAGACCGATGATCCTTCCGATCATCATGGAGGCATAAATACCATGGACAAAGTAACAGAATGCCTGGACGCGCTCATCGAAGAAATGAGGGAGAGCAGGGCATATCAGAATTACTTGTGGATGGAAGAGAAACTTGAAAAAGACCCGGACTTAAAAAGCCGGGTCGACGACTATCGAATCCGCAACTACCGACTGCAGCAGTCCGAAAACGTAGACCTTTACGATGCGGTAGATTCCCTCGAACGGGATTCCTACGCACTCCGCAAAAGCGAGAAAGCAAACGCCTATCTTGAAGCGGAACTCGAGGTCTGTAAGATGGTACAGAAGGTGCAGGACCGTATTTCAGAGGCAATCCGCATCGGAGTACCGGAAATCTAAAACCGAAAATCAAAAGGAGAGCGCCCATGTCCGAAAAGAAAAGGGATGCCGGATACCGCGCAGCGCTGACAGGTGCGAAAGGAACCGTGCGCCTGCTCATTTACGTCTGCGTAATTCTTGTGATCATTCTGGCAGCGAAAACTTCATATCAGTTTGGACATGACGTGTTTGCTGAGGAGCCAGTCGCATCCAGAGGAAAAGGAAAGGAAGTCACCGTACAGGTGCGTTCCGGCATGGAGGCGAAAGAACTTGGCGAACTCCTGAAAGACAACGGACTGATCGACGAAAGCCTTCTGGTTTTCGAAGTCCAGTACCGCCTGTCCGGCTACTACGGCGGCATCAAGGACGGTTCCTACGTGCTGAACACCGCACAGACCGTCGATGAAATGCTGGAAATTCTGGCGGGCATCAACACCGAAGGACAGCCGTCTGCGGAATAACGCACGTTTGCAAAACAAGAGGAATCTTACATGATAATAGACGAACGAATGGTAACCTACATCAATTCCCTGGACACCGGCCACACCCCGTTTCTGGAAAATCTGGAGCGGACGGCCAAACAGGACCGGGTGCCGATCATTCGCCGTGAAATGCAGAGCTTTTTAAAAGTATTCTTAAAGATGAAACAGCCAAAGAGAATCCTGGAGGTAGGAACTGCCGTAGGATTCTCTGCTGTTTTCATGGCACAGTACGGCGAACCGGACGCAGAGATTACCACAATAGAAAATTACGAAAAACGCATCCCGATCGCACGGGAGAACTTCGAAAAATCCGGCTTCGCCGACCGCATCACGCTGATCCCGGGAGACGCTGCAGAAGTCTTAAAAACCCTGGATGGCCCGTACGATTTTATCTTTATGGACGCCGCTAAGGGACAGTACATCCACTTCCTGCCGGAAGTCCTGCGTGTCCTTGATAAGAACGGCGTACTGATCACCGACAACGTGCTGCAGGACGGCGACGTCATCGAATCCCGCTTCGCCGTGGAACGCCGGAACCGCACGATCCACAAACGGATGCGGGAATACTTATTTGAACTGACACACAATGAAGGGCTGCTGACATCGGTCGTGCCGCTGGGAGATGGAATCGCGATCACGATGAAAAGCCATGAGAAGAGAGAGGAAACAACATGAGAAAACCGGAATTACTGGTTCCAGCCAGCAGTCTGGAAGTATTAAAAGTAGCAGTGATCTTCGGCGCAGATGCCGTATATATCGGCGGAGAAGTCTTCGGACTTCGGGCGAAGGCGAAGAACTTTTCGATGGAAGACATGAAAGAAGGTGTGGAGTTTGCGCATGAGCATGGCGTAAAGGTCTATGTCACCGCGAATATTCTGGCACATAACCAGGATCTTGAGGGCGTGCGCGCTTACTTTGCCGAATTAAAAGAGATCGGGCCGGATGCACTCATTATTTCGGATCCGGGAGTGTATCGGATTGCGATGGAAGTGTGCCCGGAGATTGAGCGGCATATCAGTACACAGGCGAATAATACGAACTATGGAACGTATCAGTTCTGGTATGAACAGGGGGCGAAGCGCGTCGTGACAGCGCGGGAGCTGTCGCTGGCGGAGATCAAAGAGATTCGGGAGCATATTCCGGAGGAGATGGAGATTGAGACATTTATTCATGGGGCGATGTGTATTTCGTACTCGGGAAGATGTCTGCTGTCCAATTATTTCACGGGAAGAGATGCGAACCAGGGGGCTTGTACACATCCGTGCCGGTGGAAGTATGCGGTCGTGGAAGAGTCCAGACCGGGGGAGTATCTGCCGGTGTATGAGAATGAGAGAGGGACGTATATCTTTAACTCGAAAGATCTTTGTATGATTGAGCATATCCCGGATTTGCTGGATGCGGGGATTGACAGTTATAAGATTGAAGGAAGAATGAAGACGGCGCTGTATGTGGCGACGGTAGCAAGGACGTATCGGAAGGCGATTGATGATTATCTGGAGAGCCCTAAGAAGTATGAGGAAAATATGGAGTGGTATCGGGATCAGATCTCGAACTGTACGTACAGGCAGTTTACTACGGGATTTTTCTATGGGAAGCCGGATCATGAGAGCCAGATTTATGATAGTAATACGTATGTGAAGGAGTATACGTATCTGGGGATTGTTGGGGAGAAGAATGAAAAAAGCAGATATGCGATTGAGCAGAGGAATAAGTTTTCGGTTGGGGAAGAGATTGAAGTGATGAAACCGGATGGGGAGAATGTCTGCGTTACGGTGAAGGGGATCTGGGATGATGAAGGGAACCAGATGGAGAGTGCGCCGCATCCGAAGCAGAAATTGTGGATTGATCTTGGCGTGGAATTGGATAGGTTTGATATTTTGAGAAGGAAAGAAATGGAATAGGATAGGAAAATAAAAGGGGATTAGGAACGTGTCATTTTCGAAAGGTTGCTAATCCTTTTTTTGTGCGAATAGAGATTATGTAAAATAATGGTAATGATAAAAGAAACAAACAGGAAAAAGTTCGACATTCTGTGAAGAAAGTTGCTTCATAATGTTTACAAACTGGAGCAAATAAGCTAGAATGTACATGATATTGTTAGGCTAAGGCTAAATGCTGTTTTAATAGGCCATAAGTCACAAAAATATGTTAAGTGTCATTATAAACGGAATGTATATAACTGGCAATGTCTACTCAACAAACCATATTGACGTAGCATCGTCGAAAAGAACTTGTTTTGCACACTAATTAGATTGCTAAAATTGGTTATATTTCACAACTATATGAACTAAAAACGCCGGATACTTATACATAACGCTGAACTTTTGACCCCTGTGGCACAAAATTGGCACATCTTTTTCAGATGTTTTGA
This sequence comes from Blautia sp. AF17-9LB, assembly GCF_003479185.1. NCBI lineage: Bacteria > Bacillati > Bacillota > Clostridia > Lachnospirales > Lachnospiraceae > Blautia > Blautia sp. AF17-9LB. The sequence continues at coordinate 22,780 of NZ_QUGU01000020.1, read as the reverse complement.
GGGGATGCCGCCAAAGGCGACAAAAACAACAAAAAGCCATGAGTTTATCATCAACGTCTGAAACTGCTGTTGAGTACACTATCTGACCCGCTAATGACACCTACATCATAACGGTTTGTTGAGTCATGAAAATTAGAGAAAAACAGATGATTTTTACTTCATAAAACAGCTGTTGAGTAGAGCATGGATGGCGATGATGATTACATGTTTTGAGTGGTTGGGGCGAATGATTTGTTCATAATGAACAGTGAGTGACGAGAATTGGACTGGACGATATATACAGTTTTAACAAAACTCATGCACCGACAAGGTTCGATTCAACAATCCAACACTTAGAAAAAACGTCATTACAGAGTATACGGGGTTCGACTGTATAAAGTAACACTTCAGTTATAGAGGAATAGAGACGAGTGTACTCAACGGATGTTTTATGGAGTAGAAAACACGATTGCTGAGGTAATTGGGTACGACAGCATAAGAAAACACTTAGCCGAGTGTGGTTATCACACAGCAGAAATTAGAGAGAAAGACCATCCATATGGATGTGTACATAGAAAATTAGAGGATATGCCCGATGAGGGCCGGAGGAGTAAATAACATGAAGAATTACAAAATCGCCGTTGCGGGCACTGGGGCTAGAGATATAATAGGGTCAACCAAGAAAAACCACGATAACTAAAGGGTTTTGACGGCTCGACTCGTTCAACAAAAGTATTTATTTGCTGACAGGCTGCGGAGAAGCTAAAATCCAGAGGTTATAAGTGGGAGGCTTTGGTGCAGCTCTGTTTTGACCCACAAAATGAGCAGCAAGTAAAAAATTAAGGAGAACGAATCGAGCCTACGGTGGATTGCCATTGAGTGATCCGCCGTGGGCTTGTTTGCTGTTTTATCAAATGAAAAATTAGTGAGGGAGAACAGAACTATGAAAAATTATAAAATCGCTGTGGCCGGCACGGGATACGTCGGACTTTCGCTGGGAGTGCTTCTGAGCCAGCATCATCAGGTAGTTGCAGTCGATATTGTGCAGGCTAAGGTCGATATGATCAACAACAAGAAATCTCCGATTCAGGATGATTATATTGAAAAATACTTGGCAGAAAAAGACTTGAATTTGACCGCAACGCTGGATGCAAAGGTTGCATACTCGGATGCGGATTTTGTTGTAATCGCGGCTCCTACCAACTATGATAGCAAGACCCAGCACTTTGATACTTCTGCGGTTGAGGCTGTGATTAAGCTGGTTATGGAATATAATCCGAATGCCATTATGGTCATCAAATCTACTATCCCTGTTGGATATACCGCTTCTGTGCGTAAGAAGTTCAATACCAAGAATATTATCTTCAGCCCGGAGTTCCTGCGTGAATCTAAAGCCCTTTACGATAACCTGTATCCTTCCCGTATCATCGTTGGTACTGACCTGAACGATGAACGTCTGGTGAAAGCCGCACATGAGTTTGCTGGTCTGCTCCAGGAAGGTGCAATCAAGGAGAACATTGACACACTGTTCATGGGCTTCACTGAGGCCGAGGCGGTCAAGCTGTTCGCTAACACCTATTTGGCTTTGCGCGTGGCTTATTTCAATGAACTGGATACCTACGCAGAAAGCAAGGGGCTGAACACCCAGCAGATCATCGATGGCGTTTGCCTTGATCCTCGTATCGGCAGCCACTACAATAATCCGTCCTTTGGCTATGGCGGGTATTGCCTGCCGAAAGATACCAAGCAGCTGCTGGCAAACTATGCAGATGTTCCGGAAAATCTGATCGAAGCAATCGTGGAATCTAACCGTACCCGTAAGGACTTTATTGCTGACCGTGTTCTGAAATTGGCTGATTACTATGGCTACGATGCAGAGAATGAGTTTGATGAGAACAAGGAGAAATCTGTTACGATTGGTGTTTATCGCTTGACTATGAAATCCAACTCCGACAACTTCCGGCAGAGTTCTATTCAGGGCGTTATGAAGCGTGTGAAGGCAAAGGGCGCAACTGTCATTATCTATGAGCCGACGTTGAAAGATGGCGAAACATTCTTTGGTTCCCTAGTTGTCAATGACTTAGCGAAGTTCAAGGAAATGAGCCATGCCATTATTGCAAACCGTTATGACAAGTGTTTGGATGATGTGAAAGAAAAAGTATATACCAGAGATTTGTTTGGTAGAGATTAATAAGTGTGGGTTAGTAGAGAGATGGATGAAAAGAAAAACGTAAAGATATGCTTTGCGGCATCATCAGGCGGACATTATGAGCAGCTCATGATGTTAAAACCACTGATGGAGAAATATGATAGCTTTGTCATTACTGAGAAGACAGATTATAGCGCAGAAGCAAAAGGCGAAAAAACATATTATATGAAGCAGGTCAATCGCCGAGAAAAAGATTTTATCTGGCGGATGATTCAAAATGCCTGGAAGTCTATCGGCATTTATAGAAAAGAAAAACCCGATGTAGTTATCTGCACAGGAGTTCTTGCAATGATACCGATTTGCTTGGTTTCTAAATTTATGGGCAAGAAACTGATCTACATAGAATCTTTTGCGAAAGTTACTTCCCCTACCGAAACCGGAAAATTGCTCTACAAGTTTGCGGATCAGTTTTATGTTCAGTGGAAGCCAATGCTGAAATTCTATCCTAAAGCCATATTTTTAGGAGGAATCTATTAAATGGGCAATAAGATATTTATAACACTTGGATCACAGAAATTTCAGTTTAATAGATTGCTGAAGGCTGTTGATGAGCTGTGTGAAAAAGGGACAGTTGATGCAGAAGATGTGTTTGCACAAATAGGCTACAGCGATTACCTTCCGAAAAATTTCAGCTATAAAAAGTTTTTGGATAGGGATGAGTTTAGCAATGAAATGGAAAAAGCCAACATTGTTATAACACATGGAGGCACTGGAGCCATTATTGGAGCTGTCAAGAAGGGAAAGAAGGTTATAGCTGTTCCGAGGCTCGCGAAATATGGTGAGCATGTTGATGATCATCAGCTCCAATTGATAAAGCAGTTTGATGACCTTAATTTGATATGCTCTTGTCATGATGTTGGTGATTTGGAAACTGCACTTGATACAGTGCAACAGACAAAGTATAACAGCTATAAATCAAATACAATTAACATTATCAATAGTATTGAAGAATATATAAAAGGAAATTGATTATGAACAGAGATAAAGTTATGACTTTTGTAAAAAAGAGTCTTAGTTTTTTGCCAGATAAAAGCTATATCAAGTTATATTATCAGCTGAGAGTTGGAAGAAAATTGAATACAAACAACCCGACTACATTAAATGAAAAGCTCCAGTGGCTGAAGTTTAATTATAGGTTTCCGCTACAATCAATCGTGTCTGATAAGTTGCTGGTTCGAGATTATGTGAAAGAAAAAATAGGAGAGGAATATCTAATTCCACTATTAGGTAGTTGGGAAAAATATGAAGACATTGATTTTTCTTTGCTTCCAAAGCAATTTGTCTTGAAATGCAATCACGATTCTGGCGGATTAGTAGTTTGTACAGACAAAAATAAACTTGATCATGCAAACGCGAGAAGCAAAATTGAAAAATCCTTAAAGAGTAATTTCTTTTATATTGGTCGCGAGTATCAATATAAGAACATTAAGCCGATGATTCTCTGCGAAAAATTCATTTCTGATGATGGAAATATTCCGATGGATTATAAGATTTATTGCTTTAATGGTAAGCCGGATGTCATATTGGTTTGCAAAGACCGATTTAGCAAAAATTCACACAAAGCATCTTACTTATACTATGACCAAGAATGGAATTTCATTCCATTGAACAAAGGCGATGATAAGTTGCCTGATCCTAAGATTCCAATGCCAAAGAACTTAGATAAAATGTTAGAAATAGCAAAAATTTTATCTAAGGATTTTGTTTTTGCGCGTATCGATTTGTATAATATTAACGGACAAATTTATTTCGGGGAAATCACTTTGTCACCGAATTCTGGATTTGATGCGGATATTACATATGAAACAGATTTAATGTTTGGCAGAAAGTTGAAAATTCCATATTGGGACTCTATAAAGAGAAATATCTAATCGGGGAAAGATGATAGAATAAGGAGAAAGTAATGTAATGAAAATTTTAGTAATAGGGCCGAGTCCAATAAGATCTAAAGGTGGGATGGCTACTGTTATAGAGGAAATTGTAAAGGACAAAAAGCTGAATGAAGAATTTGAAATAGATGTTTATGAATCATATATTGATGGAAATAAATTAAAAGTTCTCCTGTTTTCTCTGCTTTCATTTGTTCGATTCTATTTTACGAAACGAAATTATGATATTTATCATATCCATGCAGCTTCATATGGTAGTACATTCAGAAAAGGTTTGTATGTTCATGCCGCGAAAAAGTGGGGCAAAAAAGTAATTTTACATATTCACGGTGCTGAATATATGCTCTTTTATGAAAAAAGCAATCAAAAGGATAAGATTGTTTCAATATTGAAAGAAGCAGATGAGGTTATTGCGTTGTCTGCTGATTGGAAAAAGAAGTTTGATGAAACATTTGGACTGAAAAATTGTGTTGTTCTTGAAAATGGTATAGACACTGAGAGATTGAAGCCTGCTATAACAATGGTCAAAGATCATCCGCACACTTTTGTATCTCTTGGGCGACTTGGAGAAAGAAAAGGAACGTATGACCTCATAAAAGCAATAGAACAAGTTAGGGAACAAATACCGGATATTAAATGTTATTTGGCTGGCGATGGGGATATTGATAGATGCAAGCAGATTGTTGAGGAAAAGAATCTCAAGAGCAATATCCTTATTGTGGGATGGGCTGATTTTGATAAGAAATTAGAGTTGCTTAAAAGATCTAGTGTATTGGTGCTTCCATCTTATAATGAAGGACTTCCAATGGCGATTTTGGAAGGTATGGCTTGCGGAAAAGCGATTATAAGCACTACGGTTGGTGCGATTCCAGAAGTTGTAAAAGAAGAAAATGGGATTTTAATAGAGCCGGGAGATATTAAAAAGCTTTCGGAAGCTTTAATTGGATATTGTATGAATCAAGAGACAGTAGAAAAAATAGGAAAAAATAATATTGCGCTTATTCATACAAAGTACAGCATGGACGCGATGCATCAAAAATTAGCTCAATATTATATTGATGTGATGTAGGAGAAAAGAGTATGAAAAAAATCGGATTAGCAGTATGCTATGACACAAAAAATTTCGGAAGTCAATTACAGGTGCTTGCCACCGTAAAAAAAGTTGAGGAGCTTGATTGTAAGTCGGAAATAATTCGTTATAAGAAAAAAATAACGCCAACTTTTATTGTTCAAACAATTCCTAGATTATTTAATATCTCGTTTGTGAAATCGAAACTTTCTGGAAACCAAAAAGATAATGCACTAAAAAGCAAACCTTTTTATCAGGCACAAGTGCAACAACGAAATCAACGGTTTGATGCTTTTGTAGATAAGTATTTTGCTCCATTGTTTTCGGAATCTTATGGTGGTTGGGAAACACTTGTGGCAAAATGCAAGAAAAACTATGATGCATTTCTTTGTGGAAGTGATCAGCTTTGGTTGCCGAATAATCTGGGAAGCCATTTCTACACGCTTGAGTTTGCACCGGACAATAAGACGAAGGTTGCATATGCAACGAGTTTTGGAGTGAGCCAAATTCCAAATTCTCAAAAAAAGGCTACCGCAAAATATTTGAACCGTTTTCAGCATTTGAGTACCAGAGAACTTGCTGGACAAAAAATCATTAAAGAATTAACAGGAAAAACGGCTCAGGTAGTATGTGACCCAACCTTGCTATTTGACGCAGAGGGATGGAAACAAATGCTCCCGGAAAAGAAAGTTGTAGAAGAACCGTATGTGTTCTGCTATTTTTTGGGAACAAATGAAGAGCATAGAAGGATTGCAAATGAGTTCAAAAACAAGACAGGGCTAAAACTGGCTACTTGTCCGTTCTTGGATAATTATGTGGAATGTGATTTGAACTTTGGCGATATTCAGCTCTTCGATATTGATGCAGCTGACTTTGTAAATTTGATTCGTCATGCTGAGTATATTTTGACAGATTCTTTCCACGGCTCTGTTTTCAGCATTCTGAATCACAAAAAATTTATGACGTTTAACCGCTTTAATGCAGGAGCAAATTCAAGAAATAGTAGAATTGATAGTCTCTGTACTTTGTTGGGACTGAGCGAAAGAAGATATAGTGGAAATGTTATGGACGTCAAAAATGGCATTGATTACAATGCTGTTGAAGAAAAATTGAAAAAGTTAAGAGCAGAATCTGCTAAATATCTTAAGGATGCCTTGAAGGAAAATTAAATGAAAAATGTATATACGAAAAAAGAAAATTGCTGTGGGTGTACAGCGTGCTATAGTATTTGTCCAAAACATGCCATTAGTATGAAACCAGACCAGGAGGGATTCTTATATCCAATAATAGATGCATCAGAGTGTGTTGGCTGTGATCTTTGTAAAAAGGTTTGCCCAACACAAAAAAACATGCCTTTAGAATCTTTTGAAAGACATGGTTATGTTATTAGGGCCTTGGATCAGAGTGTTGTTTCAAGAAGTACGTCGGGCGGTTTTGTGTCTCCTTTAGCTGATTGGATTAGCAAACAAGGTGGCGTTATCTGTGGCGCAACATATGATAAAAATTTCAAAGTTGTGCATGTAATATCCGGGGGGGGGCAAGCATTCCGAGGCTCAAAATATGTTCAAAGTGATTTAAAAGATTGCTTTACGGAGATAAAGAAACATATAGAGAAAAAAACAGTTGTATGCTTTATTGGTACACCCTGTCAAGTTTGCGGATTGAAGTCTTTTTTAGGAAAAGAATATGATAATCTTGTTACAGTTGATGTGGTATGCCACGGAACTCCTTCACCAAAGATGTGGGAGAAGTATCTAAACTTGCAAAAAAGTAAATATCATTCAGAAATAGAGAGCGTCGCTTTTAGATATAAAACGTATGGATACCATAGTAGCACAATGCGTATTGCGTTTAAAAACGGAAAAAGCTATTTCGGAAGTGCACGAGTAGATTTAATGCTCAAGAGCTTTTTTGAGGGACTATCGTCAAGGCCAAGCTGTTATAAGTGTCATTTTAAGACATTGGAGCGGTGTAGTGACTTTACTATCTATGATTGCTGGAATGCAGAGAAATTGGTTAATAACCTAATTGATGATGATAAAGGATTTACAAACTTAATTGTTCAATCTTCCAAAGGAGAAAAAATACTGGAAGAAATAAAAGATAAATACGAGTTGTATTCTGTGGATCTAAAAAAGGCAGCAGATTTAGATGGTGTTATGATTTGGAATTCAGCACAACCTCATCCGAAAAGAAATGAATTCTATCATGGGATTGACGAGGAATTATTGGATAATCATGTTCAAAAATTTGCCCCGATAAAAGTGAAAGATTATTTAATAGAATACTCAAAAAAATATTTGTATAATATGAGTGCATTTCGATATATAAGAAATAAATTAAGGTGATAGTCCCTTGATCTTCTGAATGAATAGTATTCTTCAGGAGATATATTATGATTAAAATTCTAAATAAATCGGATTGCTGCGGATGTTCAGCTTGCGCTAATATTTGCCCTAAAAGAGCGATTGAAATGATGGCAGATGAGGAGGGATTCTTGTATCCGAATATTGATTTGAAAGAGTGCGTGAAGTGCGGCTTGTGTGAAGATGCTTGCCCAATAAAAAATCCTAAGCCCTTTAAAACAGAAGTTAGAAAGACATACGAAATCCAGTGTAAAGATGACGATGCTTTGAAAAGAAGCGCATCAGGAGGATTTATGAACTTAATAGCTCAGTATGTCTTAAATAGAGGGGGATGCGTTTGTGGAGCAGCATATTGTGAAAATAATGAAGTAAGACATGTCATAATTGATTCATTTGCAGATGTTTATAAATTGAGCGGATCAAAATATGTTCAAAGTCAAATTGGAGATTCTTACAAAATTATTGAAAGATACCTTAAAAATGGAATGTTGGTCTGCTTTTCTGGAACACCGTGTCAAGTGGCTGGATTGCAGACGTACTTAAAAAAAGATTATCAGAATTTGATTTTAGTAGAAGTCTTATGTGCGGGGGTGCCTTCACCTGAGTTATGGAAAAAATATCTAATATATCAAGAGGATAAATATAATTCTAAAATTGACAGTGTGAATTTTAGAAATAAAACATATGGCTATCAATGTAGCACGATGATGCTTTTATTTGAGAACGGAGACGTTTATTCACAAAGCGGTAGAACTGATCCGATGATGAAACTGTTCGTGAGTGGAATAGCAAAAAGACCAAGCTGCTATCATTGCCAATTTAAGGGTGACAATCGAGTTAGCGATTACACTATTTTCGATGGATGGAGTGCTGGAAAATTGGCAGGAATAAAAGATAATGATAAAGGTTATACAGCTGTTGTAGTTCATACTAAAAAAGCGGAAAAAGTATTTAATTCGCTCAAGGAAATGAACTGCTTTTGCGTAAATTACGAAGAAACAAAGATAGCTGATGGTATTATGTTTGACAAACAGCCGACAATGCATCCAGATAGAGGAGAGTTCTACAAGTATTTGTCAAAATATGGTATTGAAAAGGCAATTGAAAAATATATGCCAATAAAAAAAGTAGATAAGGTTAAAGAATATATGAAACCAGTACTTTATAAATTGGGCATTATTAAGGTGGCCAAACGAGTGAGACAGATTATAGAATAAGAAAGGAGTATAGTGAATGTCGCTGAAAATTAATAAGCATGTTTTAGTTTGGTCGATTATTACATATTTGTTCGTTTTTCAAAGAGCATTAGTAGGCTCGATTTCTATATTCAATTATATGGATGAGTTGTTTGCAATTATAGTTGGAATGAGCCTTGTGGCAAAAACTCTGAGTAAAAAAGTTCGATTAAATGCTGATGAGAGGACAATCTTATGGTTGCTAATTCTTGTCTGCATTATTGGTGCTATAGGAAATGCAGTGTCCGGATTGCTGACCCAGCCAATGTATATTGTTATAGATGTGATTTCGACTGTAAAGGTTTGGCTTGCGTATTATGCTATTGTTATGACGAATTGGCAAAGACACGTTTATGACGAATTGATACAGTTAATGGCTAAATGGGGAAGATTACTGGTTTGGATTATGCTGTTTTTCATGGTTTTTTCTCAAGTTGTTGACATAGGTATGACTGCATCAGCAAGATATGGCATTCGATCATTTCAGTTTGTGTATAATGTGCCAGGAAATTTTAGCAAAATGTTTTACTTTTTAATTCCGCTGTTGACAGCAGATTTGTGTTATAAATCAACTCTATATAAAAAAATTGCTATTGCGGGAGCTTTGGTCGTGTGGGCTTCAACAATGCGATCAAGAGCGTTTTCTTTTATAGCTGTTTTTTTGTTACTGGCAGTTTTTTTCTTCACATCTAATGGAAAAAAATGGGGAGAAAAAATTAGAAAAAAAATAAAGGTGGCATATATAATTCCGATTTGTGTAGTAGCAGTTGCGATTTGCTGGAATCAGTTGGTGTTCTACTTTACATCGGATACACAAGCAAGATCGGTTCTTTTGAGATTTGGTATCATGACAATGGTGACATATTTTCCGTTGGGAGCTGGATTTGGAACATTTGGCTCTGATGTTGCAGCTACACAATATTCTCCACTTTATAAGAAATACGGCTTTAATTCTATTTATGGAATGCGTCAAGGTGAAACATACTTCCTCAATGATAACTATTGGCCTATGGTAATGGGACAATTTGGCTTTTTTGGCACGATGTTAATTTTGGTAGCTTTGATTAAATTCATGCGAATGACAATAAATTCAACAAAAGAAAATAAGTATATGTATTTTTCTACTTTCTGTGCACTAGGCTTTCTCCTTTTGTCAAGCGTTGCATCAAAGAGTTATAGTGAGTTTAGTTCGATTTGTGTTTTTATTTTGATTGGTATATTTGTTAAACGTTCAAGAACAGTAGAGGAAAAAGGATAAGAAGATATGGAAAGAAAAGGCACAAAAGTTAATTTTTTGTATAATATGGTATATCAAGTGGCACTGATGATTTTGCCACTTATAACTATGCCATACGTATCGAGAGTTCTTGGTGCAGAGGGTATTGGAACATATTCATATACATATTCAATTGCTCAATACTTCTTACTGTTTGGAATGTTGGGAGTTGAAAATTATGGAAATCGTAGTATTGCGCGTGTTAGAGATGATGAACAGAAAAGAAGTGCTGTGTTTTCAAGCATCTATACATTACAATTTATAATAGCATCTATATCAGTTATAGTATATGTATTATACATTGCGATGTTTAGCGGAAATAAACTTTACGCGTTTCTGCAGGTCTTTTATGTATTAAGTGGAGTATTTGACATTAACTGGCTTTTTTTTGGAATGGAGGATTTTAAACTAACAGTTACTCGAAAAGTGTTGGTTAAGATTATTAATGTTGTCTTAATTTTTGCATTTGTTAAAACGAGTGCTGACTTATGGAAATATTTGCTTGTGCTTAGTCTTGGCTATTTTATTGCGCAATCATCAATGTGGTTGTTTGCTTCAAAGTATATAAAGTTTCACTTTACGAGAATAAATGAAGCGTTTAAGCATTTTAAGGATATCTTAATTTTGTTTATACCGTTGGTAGCAACGAGTATATATAGAATGATGGATAAAGTTATGCTTGGAAACTTTAGCACGATGCAGCAAGTTGGATTTTATGAGAACTCAGAAAAGCTAATTAATGTTTGTCTATGTGTGATTAGTGCTTTTGGTGCTGTAATGATGCCAAGAATGTCAAATTTATATGCTAGAAGCAAATATGACGAATGTAGGGATCTGTTTGTTCGATCGATGGAAATTGCAATATTTATTGGATGTGCAATTACATTTGGAATATCTTCTATTGCTAATGATTTTATACCTATCTTTTATGGAACGGGATATGATGCGTGTGTTAGTATAACAATAATGCTTTCGGCAACTGTGTTGTTCATTACATGGGCGTGCATAGTAAGGACGCTATATTTAATTCCAACAGAAAAGAATAAAGTATATATTTATTCTGTGTTTTTAGGGGCGGGAGTTAATGTGATTATAAATTGGGCGTTAATCCCGCGGCTGGCTTCAGTTGGAGCAGCAGTTGGAACAATAATTGCAGAAGTGACAGTGGCTGTTTATCAAACTATAATGGTAAGAAAAGAACTGGATGTTTCTCAATGTATGAAAAAGTCCGTCCCGTTTATTATATTTGGTAGTATTATGTTCTTGGTTGTAAAGATACTTCCATTTGAAGTTGGAGGGAATATTGGACGCCTCATTGCAAAAATTTTTATTGGAGCGATGGTGTATTTGGCGTTGTCAGCAATTTATTTCCTGAAAACAAAAAACAAACTATTTTATGATGTGATTGGGAAGCTTATGAAAATATAATGATTTTTGATGTTAGGAGGATGGAAGAAATGGTTTATATAGTTGTGCCTATATTTAATACGGAAAAATATTTGGAGCAATGCTTAAAATCTATTCACAAGCAAACATATCAGAATTGGAAATGTTTGCTTGTGAATGATGGATCAACTGATGGTTGCTCTCAAATTTGCGAAACTTTTGCGAATGGTGATTCCAGGTATGTGTATATATATGAGGAGAACAAAGGATTATCTGCGGCACGAAATAAAGGAATAGAGTGTGCCATAGATTTTAGCGGGGGGGGGCATGACTTCGTTTGCTTCGTGGACAGCGACGATTATATAGAACCTGATTATTTGGAAAAAATGTTGGAACCATATCAGGCTAATAGCAGTCTCGATCTTGTGATTTGTAATTATTTTAATGATAATACACCTAAAGAAAATAGCTTTATTACACAGTCGAAGTATGGAATTCGTGACCGAATTGAAACAATGAGAGAATTTGCAAATCCAAAAAGTTTTAAAGGATTTGCATGGAATAAGCTTTATAAGCTTGATTTGATTGAGCAAAATAATCTTCGCTATGATATGAATTGCATTTTGGTGGAGGATGCACTATTTAATCATCAGTATATGAGTTGCTGCATGCAATCGTATTATGTGGATTGCCCGTTGTATCATTATATTACAAGAAGCGACTCTCTGACGAATCAATCTTTTAAAGAGAAAAATTGGAAGCTTTTAGAGTCATATAGAAATATAATCAAATTTTGCGGCTTACAAAAAGATAAGGAACTGGATGTACTATTAAATGAAAATTATTTAAACCACGAAATAACTATATTGAAAAAGATGAAATTTTCTAAAACGCCTGTTGATAGAGAAAAAATGCAGTGGTTAAAAGAAAAAGTGAAAAGCGAGATCCGGAGTATTTGGTGTGCACATAATATTTCGCTAAAGAGAAAATTAATGGCAATATATTTGAGTTTTTGATGGGATAAGGAGAATGGATGTAAATGAAATGGGAGACTGTGGGTTGTTTAATATATCGAATTATTGCGAAGGTACATTATGTATTACTCTGCTGTTATTTGCGATATAATATTAAGGGAGATTCCAAATCCTTACTTATTTATGATAATCCTAAAGTAGTGTGCCCTGACAATTTGACAGTAGGAGAACATTGTTCGCTTAATGAGGGAAGCTTACTTCATTGCGTAGGAAATGTTGTTCTTGGAAATAATGTTACAGTATCTGCGGGTGCCAAGATTTTTTCGACACAATATGATGTAAGTCATTGGACAGAATCTGAAAAACACTATCATTTAAGGAAATCAGTATTTATAAATGATGGCTGCTGGATTTGTTCAGGGGGGTGATTCTCCCCGGAGTGTATATAAATGGAAAGAATGTTATAGTGGGGGCAAATGCAGTAGTTACTAGAGATATTAATGAAAGCAATGTGTTGGTTGCAGGAGTGCCTGCTAAGATAGTGAAAAAATATGAGTGAGGTAGAGGTGCATCTACAAAGATAAAAAACTCTTCATAATAAGGTTCAAAAGAAAAGAGAAAAAGATGAAAACAACATTACTTATCATGGCAGCCGGAATTGGTAGCCGCTTCGGAACGGGAATTAAGCAGTTGGAGCCAGTCGATGATGCAAACCATATCATCATGGACTACTCGATCCATGATGCGATTAAGGCTGGTTTCAACCATGTAGTCTTTATCATCCGCAAGGATATTGAGAAGGAGTTCAAGGAGGTTATTGGTGATCGTATTGCCTCTATTTGTTCTTCTCGCAATGTAACTGTAGACTACGCTTTCCAGAATATCAACGATATTCCGGGAGAACTTCCGGAAGGTCGGACAAAGCCGTGGGGAACTGGTCAGGCAGTGCTGGCGGCAAAGAGTGTAATAGACACTCCGTTTATTGTGATCAATGCAGATGACTATTATGGAAAAGAAGGTTTCAAGGCTGTCCATGATTATTTGATAAACGGCGGCAAGTCCTGCATGGCAGGCTTTGTGCTGAAGAACACGCTGTCAGACAACGGTGGCGTTACTCGCGGCATTTGCAAGATGGATGAGGAAAATAACTTGACCGAGGTTGTGGAGACTAAGAACATCGTAAAGACATCGAATGGTGCAGAAGCAGACGGTGTGGTCGTCGAGGTGAATTCTTTGGTTTCTATGAACATGTGGGGATTAACACCGGACTTCTTGGAAGTGCTGGAAGAAGGCTTCAAAGAGTTCTTTGAAAAAGAAGTAGTGCAGAATCCGTTGAAAGCAGAGTATTTGATTCCGACCTTCATCGGTGAGCTGCTGGAGCAGGGAAAGATGTCAGTGAAGGTTCTGAAAACCAATGATACATGGTATGGTATGACCTACCATGAGGATGTCGCAGCAGTAAAGGATAGCTTCAAGAAGATGCTGGAGAATGGTGTATACAAGGCTGATTTATTTTCAGATCTGTGATATACTTGAACTACTATAACAGGAAAGAGGTTTGTGTCCTATGCCCAGAACAAAAGGTAGCAAGAATAAGCCAAAGATGGTGACTGCCGATTTTGCAACACAGATTGCGGAAAAGCAGTCCGCGAAGGAAGCACTCACAGCGGAAATCGCATCCATCACCGCCAACATTGACACTTTAAAGGCTGACTTGAAAGAGAAGAAGACTGCTCTAAAGAAGGCCGAAAAAGAAGTGGTAACGCTGGAAGCGAAGAAGGCCAAGGCAGATGCCAAGGCAGCAGCAGAAGCGAAAAAGGCAGAAGCGGAATCCGTTCTGAAAAAGCTGCTTGCCGAAGGCATGAGTGCAGATGAGATCCTCGCAAAACTGAAATAACACGAAAAACCCGTAATGGACAGGCATAGCACGCCGTTCATTACGGGTTTTAGGGTTTTAGGGTTATAAGAACATAAGTTCATCCGGCGGCAACATCAAACTGAAAATGTGCCGGAAGGTTGAACTGTTTGATAAACGCATGGTGCTGGGCGTGATAGTGCCGTAGATCGTATCCCAGATGGTGCAGCTCAAGAAGTTTCACCAGCACCAGATTGAGGTGAATCCGTTTGGCTGCGGAAATTTGCGCCGCGTCCAACCCACGCTTTGTCATTTGATAGACTTCATCACTGTCCAGCATCAGGTGGGATGTGAAAGCGTTATGCTCGTAAAGAAGGATGTGCTTATCCTTAATGGTCAGAAACTTGTTCAGGGTATGCAAGTCCATAAGCAGCTGATGCTCCAGATAATGCCCCAGCGCATAGCCGCACACCATCTGCTTCGTCTGTTTGTCCAGCTGGCGATTGATAAGGATCAATGGCTTATCAAAATAGAGCGAAAGTAAACCCAACATATCTTTAATGCGGGATGTTTCACTGATGTCCAGACTGCAACTGCGCGCGATCTGTTTGATGTTGCGAGTTCCGGCATTTTGGACAAGTTCGTTGGCGGCTTGGTGAATAAATGCAGAATCCATAATGTGCTCTCCTTCCGGGGATAGCATAGTGAATAGAACAGTGGTTCACAGGTTCATTATTCGTTCCTTTTCTCGTTTTTGTTCTCGGTACTTAAAATAGGCTTTGTGCATTTCATACATGATGCCGTCCATATCCTGCGGGGTCAACTCTCCGCTGGCAAATAGCTCAGTAAGCTCAAATGCGAGATGCTGGGCTTCTATTTTGCCCTTTTTTCCGTAGGCTTCGGCGGCACGTTCGATAAATAAAGACTGATCCGGCTGTAAATAGGTCAGAGGTACATGGAATACATCGGCCATCTTTTCAAGCATTTCAATACTGCGAGGGTAGCGGCCATCACGCTCCCATCCGATGATCGTTCGTTTGTTGATACCCAGACATTGTGCCAATTCGTCCTGTGTTAAAGAATGTTTCTTTCGTAGATCGCGAACTTTCTCTCCAAATTTCATGTTTGCAACCTTTCTATGGCGTAGTTATCGTGCTGTAACAATGTGCAATGGAATTTGTAAATATTCAATCAGTAAGATGCAATAAATTTTCACATTTTCCTCTTGACACGGCGACATGACTTGCTTATAATATATGCTATATTCTATCATCTTTTGGATTATTATACCGTAAAAATCGTAAATATGCAAGCCGAAAAAGGTGAAAAAAGAGCGGAAGTTCAAAAGGTGAAATTGAATAGAAGAAAAAAAGAAATTTAAACCAACACAAAGGAGGCCGTGAGAAGATGAGCAACGGAGAACATGAAATCCGCACCCCAAAGGGGCTGCGGATCGGGAATCGCAGTGTCGTTGATGGAAAGAATATGCTTCAGATCAAGCGTGGTGGCTGTGAAGATTATATTTCTGCTGAATCTCTGGTGGAGTGTATTCACGGCCTTCCCGTGAAGAGTATCGAATTTTTCACAGCAGAGAACCAACGGAAAGAAGCCTGAAGCAGAGTGCTTCATCGACACTGAAAGCGCAGAGGCGGAATCTTAGGCGGCACCTGGTTAGCCGACCAGCTCCACCAGACGTTCTTTTGGGTCTACAATATAATATCTGTTTGTTAGAGCGATACCGTAGCAATATGTGATATAGGCCGGAACAGAATGAGCGAATGCAGCGCAGTAGTGCGCCTGTGAGTAACTCATCCTGTTCCGGTTTTTTTTAATTTTTTTTCAAAAACACCTTGCGAAATGCCCTTCCAGCAATTCTATATATGAGAGACTAAACATCACACCTTAAAAGTGAATCATGAAATAGCGATGCAGTAGGAGAAGTCTTAGACTTCCCGTTCAAAAAAAACGGGTAAGTCTGGGACAACTTTTGCTGCATTTTTTGTTTCAGACCGCCCGCAGCCAAAAGGCAGAAAGGTGGACATTATGATGACATTCAAGGAACTGAAAAAGCTTGTTAAACTTCCTTTGTACAAGGAACAGCGTGTTCCCACCGTGAAGGCTCTTGAGGAATCTGGCGTGTCGGTGGTAGCCGAGAAGATTCTGGAAAATCATGGAAGCATCAGTGTCTACCAAAATGGTTATGTGATTTATAGGGCGCATAAAAGAGTGACCGTTTTCTCGCTTCGTAACTGCGTACATTATAAATATGATGCATTGGAAGGTGCGGGGCATCACATTGAGGAAGAGGAATTTGATGAATACGAGTGGCACATCCGGCTGGTTCTGGAAGGAGAGGATCGTATTTTCATGAATTACGAAATCATTCAGGGAAAATGGATGCCATCCCGTGAGGACAGGGAGTATAGGGAAGAAATCCTAGAGGGAGTCGATGAAGCAGTGAGTACACTGGAAAGAATGATAAGTGAGGAAAGAGTGGAAGAGCTGCTCTCTACTTTGACTGATTTGCAGAGAAAGGTCGTCCACACTCATCTGTTTCATGGTCTGTCTTTCACAGAGGCAGCGAAACACCTTGGCATGACCCGCCAGAATCTTACCGGAATTTATAACGCAGCAATTTACAAGATACAGAAAAAGCACTTCCGGGCATTGTGCAGCTGATAACCTATACATAATCAAAAGATGAGCCGTCCAATCACAGAAAACACTCTGAATTGGGCGGCTCAAAAATTTTTTTGAATTTTTTTAAAACACCTTGCGAAATAGACCTTCTCCGATTCTAGGAGTGAGAGGACACAAAAAATCTCCATCCAAATCGGAAAGTTCATAAAAAGTTCAAAAACTTTTTTAAAAACACCTTGCGAAATGACCTTTCTCCGATTCTAAGGATGAGAGGACAATACAAAACCTCTCACATGAACCTTGAAAATTGAATAAGCCATCCCAGAGAGATACTTCTGATACTGAATGTGCATCCTGCGTGTCTTGTCAGAGAAAACGCCGCTGAAATATGGGGCAGGAACGGGCTGGGGCAGAATGGCAAAGCTCAAATAACAGCAGATACAATGCGGCGGAGTGTCGAAAGATGCTCCGTCGTAGGAATGTACTGTTATTTATAATAGTGCAAATCCAGCAAGAGGGGAGGTGATGAATCTACATGAAGTACCCGTATTTCAGAGGTCTGGAAGCAGACCGATACAGTTTCTACCGTGTGCCGAAAGCACTCATCAAGGTAGACCTGTTTGAAAAGATGTCCGGCGATGCAAAGCTGCTCTATGCGGTCTTGCTGGATCGGATGAATCTTTCGCTTAAAAATGGCTGGCAGGACGAGAATGGAAATGCCTACATCATCTGTACGATAGATGAGATCATGGATTCGATTCGATGTGCCAGACAAAAGGCGGTCAAACTGCTGGATGAGCTGGAACACGAATATCAGCTTGTTGAGCGGCGCAGGCAGGGCTTGGGAAAGCCAAACCTGCTGTATGTGAAAGACCTCTATGCGGGACTTTCACAATCGAATTACTGGAAGTATGAAAATCAAACTTCTGGTGGTTTGAAAAGCGAACTTCCGGGAGTATGGAAATCAAACGGAAGTAAGACTGATATAAATAATACTGATAGTAGTGAGACTGATCTAATCTATTCCGCACCGTATGTGGAAAACACAGCGAAAGAGATGCGGGAAGATGAAAGGTATCGCCTCTATTTTCAAGACAAGCTGGAAATCCCGATCTTAGAGAAGAACTTCCCGCATGACCGGGAAATCCTGATGGAGATTTTGGAACTGCTTGTGGAAACCGTGACCAGCAGAAAGAAGTTCCTGCGCATTTGCGGGGAAGAAAAGCCGAAAGAGGTGGTCAAAAGCCGCCTGATGAAGCTGGATTCCATGCACATCCAGTATGTAATGGAATGCCTGAAAAGCAATACCACACAGGTACGAAACATCAAACAATATCTGCTCGCCACACTGTATAATGCGCCGACCACGATTGACAGCTATTACGCTGCACAGGTCAGGCATGATTTCGGATGGGGCGGCAGAAGCAATTAAGGAGGACAATGCAATGAGCGTGTTTTTTATGGATTTCGATATGGCTCCCTCGGTAATCTGGGCGAGAGACCTGTACGACCAGATGCAGATTCAGAGTGACTTCCGCAAGTGGTTCCCCCGGATGTGCCAGTACGGATTTGTGGAGGGCCGGGACTATGAGTTCGTTCCCCGTGTCCGCCCGCAGGATGAGGGCGGGCGCACGGTGCAGCGGTATGTGAATGACTACCGGATCACGCTGGAGATGGCAAAGCAGTTGTATAAGCTCCATCACTTCCACAAAAATGACTGTTTCCGTAGCTGCGAAGGACAGCACTGCATGGGAGCGGATCACTGGATGCAGGCAGTCATTGAACTGCTGCATCAGCACAAGTGCAAAAGCCACGCGCCGCCGAAGCGTTTTTACGAATCACAGCCGCCCGATTCGCTTGTGACAACGACACAGATCGCAAAAGAGTACGGCTGCGGCGCAAAAGTGTTCAATCGTCTGCTCCATCTGCACGGTATCCAGTACCGGGCCAATAACCAGTGGGTGCTGTATGCAAAGCATCAGGATAAAGGATATACAGCAAACCTTGTTTTCCGGCTCCATCGGAGTGATGGCAGTGCAGTAGAAAAGCTGCATACGGCATGGACGCACAAAGGCAGGAAGTTTCTGTACCACGAACTGAAACGGCGTGGGATTCTTCCGATGGCAGAACAGGAGGGGTGAGCCTATGAACTTTACGAATAGCCCGTTTGAACGTATGATGCGCCAGCGTCCGGGAACGGACAGTGACCATCCCTGCATTTCCTGCCGGCACCGCAGGGAGTGCGGCTACATGATGCACCAGTGCAGAAAGAAATTTCGTTCGGTCTTTGGCGATACGGCTCCCCCGGTATCAGGCACAGTCAGTGTCTGATGCCGTTTGGATAAAACTATAAATCGGAAAGGAGGGCGCAGGTGCAGGATGAAGTAAACGAAAAAACGATGGCATTGTGCATCAAAGGCGGAAAAATCTCGGCGCAGCTTCTGAAAGCAGCACTGACAAAGCTGCTTTCAGAGATCGAGAAGAAAAAACAGCAGTCGAAGAAGATGGGAGGGCAGAACCGATGTAAGAGAGGAAAGCAGAGCATCAAGAGCCTGCAACAGAGCGGCGCACAGCTTACCAATATCGTTGTCACGGACAATAACATCAAGTCGTTTGACCGGGTAGCCCGGAAGTACGGCATTGATTATAGTCTGAAAAAGGCAGAAAAAGAGGGTAAAACCGAATATCTGGTCTTTTTCAAGGCGAAAGATGTAGACGTTATGACGGCAGCGTTCAAGGAATATACCGGAGTTTCGTTGAAAAAGGAACAGCGGCAGTCCATTCGCAAGAAGTTGGAGCAGGCAAAGGAGCGTGTGGCTAAACACCGGGAGATCACCAAAGAAAAGACGAAAGACAGAGGGCAGGTGCGATGAGCCAGAAAACGACCGCACAGAGTAAACGTCCGCGCAAAGCCCCCTCCAACCAGACAGGTGGAACGGCATGGGGCAAGAAAGCAGCGGCGGCAATCAGCGGAAAGATGCAGTCGGCAGATGTGAAGAAGCTGATCCTGCTGAATTTTCCGTACATCATCGCCTTTTACATGGTGGAGAAAGCCGCATGGCTGTACCGCTACTGTAATGGCGATACCATCGTGGACAGGCTGATGGTTCTTTTTATGAACTTCGGTCTGGCCTATAAGAGTTATCTGCCAAGTGTCCATCCGTTCGACTTGCTGGTGGGTCTGATCGGTGCAGCAGCACTGAAAGCCGTGATCTACTTTAAGGGGAAGAACGCAAAGAAGTATCGTCAGGGAGAGGAATACGGCTCTGCCCGGTGGGGCAATGCCAAGGACATTGAACCTTTTATTGACCCGGTATTCGAGAATAATGTGCTGCTCACCCAGACGGAACGGTTGATGATGAGCGGCAGACCAAAGCATCCGAAGTATGCCAGAAACAAGAATGTCATTGTGATCGGCGGCTCTGGCAGCGGCAAGACACGGTTTTTCGTAAAGCCCAATCTGATGCAGATGCCCGAAAAGGTCAGCTATGTCTGTACTGACCCGAAAGGTACGATCATCATTGAATGCGGAAAGATGCTCTCGGATGCCGGGTACAAAATCAAAGTCCTAAACACGATCAACTTCAAGAAGTCGATGCACTATAATCCGTTCCATTATATCCGCAGTGAGAAGGATATTCTGAAACTGGTCAATACCATCATCGCCAACACGAAAGGAGACGGCGAAAAGTCCGGCGAAGATTTCTGGGTCAAGGCAGAACGCCTGCTCTACTGCGCACTCATCGGCTATATCTACTATGAAGCCCCGGAGGAAGAACAGAACTTCTCCACGCTGCTGGAATTTATCAATGCCAGCGAAGCCCGCGAGGATGATGAAGAGTTCAAGAATCCGGTCGATGAACTATTTGAGGATTTGGAAAAGGCTAAACCAGAACACTTTGCCGTGCGGCAGTACAAAAAGTACAAGCTGGCGGCAGGTAAAACGGCGAAGTCCATTCTGATTTCCTGCGGTGCGAGACTGGCTCCATTTGACATTAAGGAACTGCGTGACCTGATGGCATACGACGAGATGGAGCTGGATATGCTGGGAGATCAGCGCACGGCAATGTTCGTTATTATCTCCGATACAGATGATACCTTCAATTTTGTGGTGTCGATCCTGTACACACAGCTATTCAATTTGCTTTGTGATAAGGCGGACGATGAACACGGTGGCAGACTTCCGTACCATGTGCGGCTGCTTCTGGACGAGTTTGCAAACATCGGACAAATCCCTAAGTTTGATAAGCTCATCGCCACCATACGCAGCCGTGAGATTTCTGCTTCGATTATTCTCCAATCGCAGAGCCAGTTAAAGACCATTTACAAGGATGCCGCAGAAACCATCATCGGCAACTGTGACACGATGCTGTTCCTTGGCGGCAAGGAAAGCTCCACCCTCAAGGAGATTTCTGAAACCCTGGGCAAGGAAACCATCGACCTTTACAACACATCGGATACCCGCGGCAACAGCCCCTCTTTTGGCACGAACTACCAAAAGACCGGAAAAGAACTGATGAGCCGGGATGAGCTTGCAGTCATGGACGGCAGCAAGTGCATCTTACAGTTAAGAGGTGTCAGACCATTCCTGAGCGATAAGTTTGATATTACCAAACATAAGCGGTACAAGGAACTTTCGGATTTCGACAAGAAAAACGAGTTCGACGTAGAACGCTACCTGAAACACGAACTGCGGCTGCTCACCACGGAAGAATTTGACCTTTATGAAGTGGATGTGACCGAACAGGCACAAGGATAAGGAAGGAGGCTTTTATCAACAGCAAGCGATACACCCTCCCACCCGTTCGGGCAGACCCTGAACAGGTGATCCGTATGACCGACACGAAATAACCACCATCTATCATGTGATTCCAAAAGGCTGACTTTATTGAAAATGAAAGGAGAAGCCAGAATCGCAGGAAGCGGGCAGCACCGAAGATGTGCCAGCCCGCTTCCCTTTTGGAATCGCAAATATTCATCAAATCTGCGGTCTGGCGAAAATAATATATGGAATTCTTTAATCAGTCTATTACCGTTCTGCAGACTCTCGTTGTGGCTATTGGCGCAGGTCTTGGCGTTTGGGGTGTTGTCAATCTGATGGAAGGATATGGCAACGACAATCCGGGTGCAAAGTCCCAGGGCATGAAGCAGCTCATGAGCGGTGGCGGCGTCATTCTCATCGGTACGCAGCTGATCCCTCTGCTCTCTGGTCTGTTCGGCTAAGCACCCGCGATAGGAGGTACTCCCGCCATTGTTCGATAATATTTTTGCAGCCATCGAAAAATGGATGCGGGAACTTCTGACAGGAATGGTGGAGTCCAACATGAGTACGATGTTCACGGATGTCAATGAAAAGACAAGTGAGATCGCGGCTCAGGTTGGACGCACTCCACAAAACTGGAACAGCAGCGTTTTCAGTATGATTCAGAACTTATCAGAGTCGGTTGTAGTTCCGATTGCCGGAATCATCATCACTCTGGTACTCTGCTATGAGCTGATCTCGATGCTGACCGAGCGAAACAACCTGCATGATGTAGATACATGGATGTTCTTCAAGTATTTTGTCAAGGCATGGGTCGCAATCTATCTGGTCAGCAATACGTTCACAATTACAATGGCAGTCTTTGACGTTGGACAATCGGTAGTTAATTCGGCTTCCGGTATCATCAACGGCGAGACTGCCATTGATGTTAGTTCGCTGTCCATGCAGATGCAGGCGGCGATGGCAACCATGGAGATCGGTGAACTGGTAGTGCTGGCTCTTGAAACCTTCCTTGTCAGCTTCTGCATGAAAATTATGTCGGTGGTGATAACTGTCATTGTCTATGGGCGCATGATAGAGATTTATCGCGCGTCCAGAAGCGCCGCTTTTCATCCGAAAGCGGTGCGCGGGCATTTTGGG